>PWYF01000143.1 GCA_003567955.1 Thiotrichales bacterium | reverse complement strand
CTGGTACGGCCTTGCCACTAATCAGAACAGGGCCACGATGAAGGGCAGGGTGAAGGCCACCAGCAGGCCGGCCAGGCCGAGGCCCAGGGCGGCGAAGGCGCCGGCTGCCGGACTCATTTCAAAGGCCTTCGCGGTGCCGAAGCCATGGGCGACCACACCCAGCGCCAGGCCCTGGGTGGCGGGGTTTTTGATGCCCAGCCAGCGATACAGCCAGGGCGCCAGCATGCAGCCGATCGCGCCGGTGACAATCACCATGCCGGCGGCCAGCGAGGCTAGACCGCCGATTTGCTCCGCCACGCCCATGGCGATGGGGGTGGTGACTGACTTGGGCGCCAGTGACAGCAGGGTGGGTTCGGTGGCGCCCAGCCACCAGGCGAGGCCCACGGCGCTGGTGATGGCAACCACCGTGCCGGCCAGCAGACCGCCAATAATGGGCAGCATCAGGCGGCGGATCATGCCGGCGTATTGATACAGCGGGATGGCCAGCGCCACGGTGGCCGGGCCGAGCAGAAAATGCAGGGCTTCGGCACCGTCAAAATAATCGGCATAGGGCACGCCGAACAGTGTCAGCACGGCAATCAGCGTACCGATGGCGATAATCCCCGGGTGCAGCAGGGGGTTGTGGCGGCTCAGCCGGTACAGCCACAGGCCGGCGAGATAGGCCAGCAGGCTGGCGCCAATGGCGGTGACCGGATGCGACCAGGCCGGCAGCAGTTCAGTCATGGCGGCCTCCGTCGCGTTCCGCGCCCAGCCAGCGCATCACCACCACCGTGGCCACCAGCCCCGCCAGGGTGCTGACCACCAGCGCCACCGTGATCGCCAGCCACTGCTCACCGAGTAGCTGGTAGTGCACCATCAGGCCCACGCCGGCGGGGATGAACAGCAACGCCAGATGGCGTTGTACGGCTTCGCCGATGACCCGCATGCCTTCGGGGACTTCTCCGCCGCGCAGTAGCAGTGCCGCGAACAGCAAGGCCATGCCCACCACGGGCCCGGGTACCGGCAGCGCCAGCAGGCGGCTGCAGAGCTCGCCCAGCCATTGAAACACCAGGATAATGGCGGCACCTTGCAACATAAGAATCTCACCGCAACCCAGGAAAGCGGCCAATGTATCAGCCCGACCCGGCAGCAGCCAGCGACGAGGCGCCCCGGCTACTGCGGTTGTTTGTGGCGCTGTCCCTTTCCGATGCGCAGCGGCGCTGGCTGGGGGAATGTGCGGATCAGCTGGCCCGCCAGCCGGCGTTCAAGGGGGTGCGCTGGATTGTGCCCCGGAATATGCACCTGACCCTGCGTTTCCTGGGGGAGACGCCGTCATCACGGTTGCCGGAGTTGCATGCAGCGATTGACCGTGCCGCGCAACACGGGGTCGCGGCAGAACTGACCCTCGGCGGGCCGGTGTTGTTGCCCTCGCCGGATCGGCCACGTGTGCTGGCGCTGGCGGTGACGCCGCCGGGGCCGTTGCGAGCCCTGGCCGAGGCGCTGGATGCTGAACTGGTGCGTACCGGCTGGCCGCCGCGTCGGCATGTGCTGATGCCGCATGTCAGTCTGGCGCGCCGGGGGCGGGGTCGTTTCCCCTCTTTGTCGACCGTACAGCAGCATTTTAATGAAGTGGATGCAGGCCCGGCGCCGTCGGCAGTGGCTGACCGGCTGGCGCTGTATTGCAGTGAGCTAAAACCCGACGGGGCCGTGTACACTGTAATGCACTCCAGCGCCTTTACCGGTGAGCCGGGCGCGGCAGACGGAGAGACCACATGACGGACACGCAAGCCGACGTTTTCCACGGCCGCATCATTCGTGCCGGCACCGAGGAAGTGGTGCTGCCGAATGGTGCGCGCACCCGTATTGATATCGTGCGGCATCCGGGCGCATCAGCAGTGCTGGCACTGGATGATGAGGGCCGTGCCTGTATTTTGCGCCAGTATCGGCCGGCGCTGGCCGGCTGGTTGTGGGAGGTGCCGGCGGGCAAGAAGGATGCCGGCGAAGATGCCGAGCTGACCGCGCGACGCGAACTGGAAGAGGAAACCGGGCTCACCGCCTCGCAATGGCAGCCACTGGGTCAGGTGGTGACCGCGGCCGGTTTCTGTGACGAGGTGATTGACCTGTTCCTCGCCCGGGGCCTCAGCCACGGCCAGGCCCAGCCGGAGGAACATGAAATCCTGGAGGTCCACTGGCGACCGCTTGCCGAGCTGCTGGAGTGGGCCGACCGTGGCGAAATTACCGATTCCAAGACCCTGGCGGCGTTGCTGCGTGCACGCCACCTGATTTGACTAACAACAACACCCGGAGACTCAAGCATGAAACTCGAAACCCGCGCTATCCATGCCGGTTACAGCCCCGACCCGACCACCAAAGCGGTGGCGGTACCGATCTACCAGACCACCTCCTATGCCTTTGATAACACCCAGCACGGCGCCGACCTGTTTGATCTCAAGGTTGAGGGCAATATCTATACGCGCATCATGAATCCCACCAACGCGGTGCTGGAGCAGCGCGTGGCCGAAATGGAGGGCGGTATTGCCGGGCTGGCCGTAAGCTCCGGCATGGCCGCGATTACCTACGCCATTGAGAATATTGCCCGGGTGGGCGACAACATTGTCACCACCAGCCAGCTTTACGGCGGCACCTACAATTTCTTTGCCCATGCCTTGCCGGCACGGGGCGTGGAAGTGCGCTTTGTCTCGCATGAGGACCTTGAGGGCATGGCGGCGAAAATCGACGATCGCACCCGCGCGGTGTTTTGCGAAACGGTGGGCAACCCTTCCGGCAATGTCATGGATATTGAAGCCATGGCCAAAATCGCTCACGACGCCGGCGTGCCGCTGATGGTGGATAACACGGTGCCCACGCCGTATCTGTGGCGGCCCATCGAGCAGGGCGCGGATATCGTGATCCACTCGCTGACCAAGTACATGGGCGGGCACGGGACTACAGTGGCCGGCGTGATTGTGGATTCAGGCAAATTTCCGTGGGCTAAATACCCCGAGAAATACCGCATGCTCAACGAGCCTGATCCTTCCTATCACGGGGTGGTGTTTACCGAGGCCCTGGGCGAGGCGGCCTTTATCGGCCGGGCCCGGGTGGGGCCGCTGCGCAATACCGG
>PWYF01000062.1 GCA_003567955.1 Thiotrichales bacterium | reverse complement strand
GCTGACGGCTTCCCGCCGGCCATCTTTGCCCGTTTTGGCGTGACCGGCTGGGTGCCTACTCTGGATATGAATGTGCAGGTTCGTGCGTTGCCGGCCCCGGGCCCGGTGCTGGCTCGTTTCCGCACCCGCTATCTGACGGGCGGGCAAATGGAAGAGGACGGCGAGCTGTGGGACAGCCGCGGACAACTGGTGGCGCTGTCGCGCCAGCTGGCCCGCTTCCGGCGACCCGAACGCCAGTAAAATCACCTCGTGCCAGACCGCCAAGCAAAGCAATTAACCATGAAGAGCACGAAGCGCATGAAGAAAAACAGATCTATGATCTTAATCTGTTTTTCTCCGCCGAATGATTGTTGCCTCAAGCATCTCGGTAGCAATCAATCAAATCAGATATTTTGAACCCTTCATGCTCTTCGTGCTCTTCATGGTTAGTTTTGTTTGATTTCATTCTGTTCTTCGCGTCTTTGCGTGGGATTAATTGTACTTCTGGTTGCCCGCTCGCGAGAGGGGGAAGCGGAAAATGGCTTGTTTCTTCTTGACTTGGCGGCGGCTGATGGTTAATGTCGTATCAAAGCCAGGTCGGGCAAGTTATTGACCTAATGGAACTTAAACCCCGGCAGGCAGTCAACTGATAACCCGGGTGGCGGTCAAAGAGCCGCACCTGATGATGACAGGAATGACCATGACCGGTTCGGGCACATATCACAGTGCGATTCGCAGGGGCGATGGGCGCCCGGCGCTGGTGTTCCGGTCTGCGTGGTTGCTTCCGCTCCTTCTGCTCTCGCTGCTGCGACTGCCTGGCGGTCGTCGGGACTGACGTGCGGTGCACGCCCGGCGGCCGGAATACCCGGTGTACCGCCTGAACTGACGACCTGAATACACGCCTGCAGCGAGGCAAAGATCATGAAATATCCAGCCCGAGACAAGTACCGAAGTTTCAAGCCGGTGGACCTGCCTGATCGGCAGTGGCCGTCGCGCGTGATTGACACCGCGCCGACCTGGTGCAGCGTGGATCTGCGCGATGGCAACCAGGCCCTGATTGACCCCATGGATGGCGAGCGCAAGCAGCGCATGTTCGACAAGCTGGTCGCGCTGGGCTTCAAGGAAATCGAAGTGGGATTCCCGGCGGCCTCACAGACGGATTTTGATTTTGTACGCGCGCTGATCGAGCAGGACCGTATCCCCGAAGATGTCACCGTGCAGGTGCTGACCCAGGCTCGCGAGGAATTGATCAAGCGCAGCTTCGAGGCCCTGCGCGGCGCCCGTCGTGCCATTGTGCACCTGTATAACTCCACCTCAACGGTGCAGCGCCGGGTGGTGTTTGGCATGGATCGCCCGGGGATTATTGATATTGCTGTCCGCGGCGCGGAAATTGTCCGCGACGAGGCGGCGAAATATCCCGAAACGGACTGGGTCTTCCAGTATTCTCCCGAGAGTTTCACCGGCACCGAACTCGATTTCGCGGTGGAAATCTGTGATGCGGTGACGGACGTCTGGCAGCCGACGCCGCAAAAGCCGGTGATCATCAACCTGCCGGCCACCGTGGAGATGGCCACGCCCAATATCTACGCCGACCAGATCGAATGGTTCTGTCGGCACGTGGCGCGGCGCGACAGTATTGTACTGAGTCTGCATCCTCACAATGACCGGGGCACGGCCGTGGCCGCCGCCGAGCTGGGCGTGATGGCCGGCGCTGACCGTGTCGAGGGCACGCTGTTTGGCAACGGTGAGCGCACCGGTAACGTGGATATTGTCACCCTGGCGCTGAATCTCTATACCCAGGGGGTAGAGCCGGGGCTGGATTTCTCACGTATCAACGATGTGATCCAGACCGCCGAATACTGCAACCGTTTGCCGGTGCACCCGCGCCATCCCTATGCCGGGGATCTGGTATTCACGGCCTTCTCCGGCTCACATCAGGATGCGATCAAGAAAGGCTTTGCCGCCCGCGCGGCAGATGACATCTGGGAAGTGCCGTACCTGCCGATTGACCCCCGCGACCTCGGGCGCAGTTACGAGGCGGTGATCCGCATCAACAGCCAGTCCGGCAAGGGCGGCGTGGCTTACCTGATGGAGCGGGATCATGGCCTGGTGCTGCCGCGCCGGCTGCAGATCGAATTCAGCCAGGTGGTGCAGGGCATCACCGATGTCTCCGGCCGCGAAATCCGCTCCGAGGAGCTCTGGTCGGTGTTCCGGGATGAATACCTGGAGCGTGATCAGCGTCATCTGGAACTGGTGCGCTACCGGGTTGAGCCCGGCACCGGGGATGATGAGCAGGATACGATCGAGGCCGTGCTGCGCGAGAATGGCCGTGAGCACGAGATTCGCGGCACCGGTAACGGCCCCATTGCCGCTTTCGTGCATGCCTTGCGCGATGGCCCGGGCATCGGCGTCAGTGTACTGGGTTACCACGAGCATGCCGTGGGCACTGGCGAGGACGCCTCGGCCGTGGCCTATGTGGAAATGCAGCCGGTGGCCGGTCAGCCCCTGTTCGGTGTGGGCATGCATGCCAATATTGTGACCGCCTCCCTGCGGGCCTTGCTCAGCGGCATCAACCGGGCAGTGGCGGCAGAGGGCCCTGAAGCCGTGCAGGTTAAAACGGGTCAGGCGGCGGTTGCGGGCGGCTGAAGGCCCGTGTCCGGCTGTAGCCGCTGACGGCGGCTACAGCCGGAATTCGCCGTCGCAGATGCGCCGGTGCAGCGCCTTGTCGACCGGCACGTAGCAGTCTTCTTCCGGGTGCAGAAAATACACCGGTTCACCGACGACCTCGGGGTCAAAGCCCTGTTCCACCAGGTCGACCTTGCGGTGTTTGAACGTTCCCGTGACCTCGATCTGGGACTGGATACGCACGAATAACGGCTGCGCATAGCGTGGCAGGTTGCGCTCAATATGCTGGCGCAAGCTGTCCAGATCAGGTTGGCCTTCGGGGACAATGGCGGCCATGCCGGCGCGGCCATCGTGGCCCGGGATCTCAACGCCGTAAACATTGGCCTCCTGCACTGAGTCATGTACCGACAGCACTTCGGCGACTTCATTGGTGGACACATTTTCGCCTTTCCAGCGGAAGGTGTCGCCGATGCGGTCGATGAAGTAGAAGTAGCCTTCCGCGTCCCGGCGCATCAGGTCACCGGAGCGAAACCAGCGATCCCCTTTTGTGAAGGCATCCTGGAGAATCTTGCGCTCGGTCGCCTCCTTGTTGGTGTAGCCCTCGAAACGGCCGCGCGCTTCGCCGGGGTCGTCGGGAATCAGACCGATGGCCTCGCCGGTTTCACCGGGTTCGCATTCAATGCAAAAGCCCTGCTCATCGCGAATGGGTTCCTCGCGTTCAATATCAAAGCGGATCAGCTTGACGTTGAACACCTTGTCCATATAGCCCGGGATACGACCGACGGCGCCTACCTTGCCATCGGTATTGATCAGGCCGATGTTGCCTTCGGTGGCGGCGTAGAATTCGATCACGGCCGGAATGCGGAAACGGTTCAGGAATTCTTCCCAGATCTCCGGACGCAGGCCGTTGCCCATGCAGATGCGAATCCGGTGACTGGTTTCCTTCGGGTGCTCTGGCGTGTTGACCAGGTAGCGGCAGAGTTCGCCAATATACTGAAAGGCGGTGACGTCGTATTCGACGCAGTCATCCCAGAACTCGGTCGCGGAGAACTTGCGGCGCAACACCACCGAACCGCCGTTGGCAAAGGTGGCGCCGGTGGCGATTACGCCGCCAGCGGAGTGATAGAGCGGTAACACCACATACATGCGGTCCTGTTCACCCAGCCGGGCGGCGGCGCCAAAGGCATGCGTCCCCATGAGGTAGCGGAAATGGCTGAAATTGGCCGCCTTGGGATTGCCGGTGGTGCCACTGGTGTAGATATAGAAAAGATTGTCGCGAGCGGTTAGCCCCTCGCGACGGCCCTGCGGGCGGTCGCTGCCGGCCTGCGCCAGGGCGTCGTCAAGATCGCGGGCATTGTCGACCTTGCCGCCGGTGGCCCAGATGTCCTGTTGCGGGTCCATGTGCTCGCGCGCCGAGTCAAGATTGTCGGCCAGTTCGGCGCCCAGAATAATATGGCGTGAGCCGGCCACATTGAGGCAATGCGCCAGTTGCGGGCCCAGCAAATTGGAATTGATCAGCGCCGACACCGCACCAATCTTGGCCATGCCCAGCCAGGCGAACAGGAATTCCGGACGGTTATCCATCAGCAGGGCGACGGTGTCGCCGCGCTCGATGCCCTGGCTGAGTGCCCAGTGGGCGTAGCGGTTGGCGGTTTCCTCGTATTCGCGCCAGGTGATTTCGCGCCCCTCGAAACGGATCGCCACGCTGTCGGGCTTGCGATCCACCCAGTGTTCGAACATGTCAGCGGCGGTGTAGCTGCCGTCCATGTCGACATGCTTGATACTGCGCAGGGTGCGGATGGTGTTGCGTATATAGCGTGCTTCGCGCAGCACGTTGCCGAGTATGCCCATAGTCTCACCTGTCAAGGTCATGCGAATGCCGATCCGGTGACCGGATAACGGCCGGATACAGTTGTAACACTCATTTAACGTGCCGGAACATGAATTGGTCAAGCGCTTGCTCGGTTTTGGCCGGGTCAGGTTACCAATGATGATGGATTACGCCACGTCCCGGGCCTGTTAAACTCCGGGACGTTTCGGACCCGTTACAGTGTCTGATTATCCGGAGGAAACAGGCGATGGCTGCGCGTCATCTGACAGTACTGGTGACTGGTTGCTCCAGCGGCATCGGGGAGGCGCTGGCGCTGGCCTACCACGAGGGCGGGCATACGGTGTATGCCACCGCGCGGCGCGAGGAAAAGCTCGAGCCGTTGCGCGCGCGCGGGCTCAGGACCATGACGCTGGATGTTAATGACCAGATGAGCATTGACGTGGCAGTGACGCGGATTGAGGAAGAGCACGGGGCGGTGGATGTGCTTGTCAACAACGCCGGTTTTGGCGCCATGGGGCCGCTGGCGGAAATGCCCCTGAGCCGTCTGCGCCGCCAGCTTGAAACCAATGTGGTGGGGCCGGTGGCGCTGTGCCAGTCGGTGGTGCCCGGCATGGTGCGCCACGGGGGCGGCCTGATCGTGAATATCGGCAGCGTGTCGGCGGATCTGGTGACGCCGTTTGCCGGTGCCTACTGCGGGTCCAAGGCGGCGCTGCACGCGCTTTCCGATGCCCTGCGCATGGAGCTTGCCCCTTTCAATATCGGTGTGATGACGGTGGCGCCGGGCGCCATTGCTTCACGCTTTGGCGAGACGGCGGTGGCCGGGGTCAGCCTGCAGCAGCAGGACGAGTCGCTGTATGCGCCGGTGCGTCGTGAGATTCTTGCGCGCGCCGGGGCTTCCCAGGTTAACGCTACTCCGGCTGTACGTGTGGCTGCGGCGGTGTACCGCGCCAGCCTGCGGCGCCGGCCACCGGCGGTGCTCAGGGTGGGCAACGGCAGCTACAAGCTTTACTGGCTGTCCCGTCTGTTACCCCGGCGTTGGCGGGATCGGGTGCTGATGCGGCGCTTCGGTCTGCTGAGACTGGGGCGGGCGCAAAATTCCTGAATGCGAAAACGCAGGGGCTCTGCCCCCGGCAATCAATGGAGAATGCAAGATGAATCAGACACCGCCGGACCAGCAACCGCCCCGGGTCATGTTCGGTTATGTGACGCCGCCCCTGCTGGTGACGGCCTTGCTCGTGGCCCTGATCAACCTGGTTGTGGAAATGAGCCGCGATGACGCCCTGCTGGTGGGGATGGTGATCTTCATCCCCATGTTTGCGCTCAACCTCAAGCTTCAGCCCATGCTGATCGAGCGCTGGCGGCGGCGCCAGGACCCGGAAGAATAAAACCGAAGCCCTGTGGCCTGTCACCGCCGGCGGCGGGCAGGTCCGGGTTATGGCTGATCTTCAGCAGGCCCGCGCAGGGCGGAGGCGACCTGGGCGCGCAGCAGCTGCTCGATTTCCTCGAACAGGCGGGCCCGCGCCAGCCCGGCCTCGCTTGCCGATACCCGCAAATCCCACTGCTGACTGTCACGCGTGATGCCCTGTGCATCTTCAAGCGAGGTCCGCAGGCTGCCACGGTACCAGTACCAGCCGTCACGCGGCCCCATGCGCTCGTAGTCAAGCTGCGCCCGCATCCGGTAGGGCCCCGTTTCGCTGACGCTGAAGCCGGCCTCGGCCAGTGCCCCGCCCAGCATCTGCGTCAGGCGTTCACTGTCCTGGCCCTGGCCTTCGGGGCGGATATGGATGCGCTGGAGCAGTTCACGATGCGCCGTGGACAACTCTGCCACGCTCCAGCGTGGAGGCACGCCGCGGCCCTCGGCATCAACCGACTGCAGTGAACGATGCAGCGCCTGGCGTTGTTGTTGCAGTGACAGTGCCCGGGTCGCCGCACCTGCCTGTCGCAAGGGGTCGTCAAGTCCCCGGGATGTTTCGATGAGTCCGGCGCTCGCGCGGTCAAGCTCGCTGATCTGTTCACGCAGAGTCCGGGTGGCCCGGCTGCGCGGCAGGATGGCCAGGGCATGGTGCTGGTCGCTGTCGGGGTCCGCCCACTGCCCGGCGATTTCCACGCCGCTGATGACCCGCTCGGTGCGGGTCTGCAACTCACGGCGGATATCACTGCCGCTGTCAGTGCCATCGCGGCTGCTGGTGAAGGTCTGGATATCCCGGGTGGCGTCGTCAATCGCCACCTCGAATATACGCGCCAGATCGGCACGTGCGCGATCGCGTGCGCGATCACCGCGCTCAGCCTGGCCGCGCCCGAGCAGATACTGGCTGACCGGGTACTGCTGACTCTCGCCACTGACCCAGTCGGGCGGGGTGTGGGGGTCGGGTTCACCGGTGTGGGCACAAGCACCGAGCAACGCTGTGGTGATTACGGTGAGGACAGCTTTTCTCATGGGGTTCTCCTGGCCGGGAAATCCGGCGGAATCCAGTGCATTGAATGAAAATGCATATCGCCGGGCCGGATCTCGACATTATCCAGTATCTGCCGCTGTGACGAGGCCCCGCCCGTACCGCGCAGTTCAACCTCAATATCATATGTGCCGGCAGGCAAGGGCAAGCGCAACAGGTGGAGGCTGGCGGGCAGGGTGCGCCAGTTACGGGTATCGGCCTGCTCGGCCGCGGTGGCAAAGAAGTTGAGCAGCAGCGCCAGGGTTTCACTCTCCTCGCTGACTGCGCGAGAGGCCTGGTGACGGGCCACGTTGCGGGCAATAGCGCGGGCCTGCAGGCCGGGCAGGGCTGCATCAAGATCACGACGGGCAATGCTTTCGATATTCTCAACCGGCTCGCTGGTTGCGCGGTGGTTGTCGCTGCTGGCCACGGCCCGGGTTGCCGCACCGCGCCTGAGACGCAGGCCGGGCAGGGCAATACGGTAATAATAGCCGGTGGTGAAGTCCTGTACGGTGAGCGAATATGACTCCAGCGCCGGCGCCAGGCCATTATGCAGGATAATAAAAACCTCGCCGTGTTCTGCGGGCAGGGGCCGGGGCTGTTCCGCCAGTCGCTGCCGGTATTCGCGGGCTTCATCACCCAGTCCGTCACGTTCCGAGAGCAGAACAAGCCGGCGCAAGAGTTCGCGCGGGGCGGGCTGGTCATCGGGATAGGCATCGTAAACGGCCAGTGCCTTGCGCAGGGAAATGCGGGCGTCACTGTATTCGCCGTGGCGTTCGTAAATCAGGCCGGCGAGAAAACGGGCGAAGGCATCGCCACCATGGGGTGCGCGACCGAAACGGTTGTCAATGCGCCTGAGGCCGAAATCGATCCGGCGCGCCTCTACCAGGGCGGCATCGGGCTGATCGCTTTCAAGATAATTGAGTGCCTGATAGACATGCAGCAGGATGCGTTCATGCAGCGCCCCGTTGTAGGCCCCGATCTGTTCGCTGACTGCCAGGCCCGCAGCCACCTCGCTGAGGCTGGTCGCTTCCAGCTCGCCCATGATGTCCATGGCCGCTGCAAATGCTTCGATGCTTTGCTCGTATTCCCCGGCGATGCGCAGGATCATGCCGCGGTGCAGGGCCAGCAGCGCTTCATCCCGCCCGGCCTGGATGGTCCGCTCCGCAAGTGTCAGGGCTGCGTCGGTATCACCCCGGGCCAGCTGGTGTTCGACCTGTTGCATGCCGGGGTTGTGGGCACAGCCGCCCAGGACCGGCAACACTATCAGCAGCGCCCCGGCCAGGCCGCGCATATCCGGGCTGTTGAGGCCGAAGCGGAGCATGGGTGGGGTTCGGAGCTGGCTCAGGAGCGGAACCGGCCCCGCTGGATGACTTTCTGGATTTCCTTTTGCCCGACCCAGACTCGCCGGTTGTCGGCAATGCTGGTCAGGGACAGGTTGACCTGGTAGTAGATGACCTCGGTGCGGCCTTCCACATCAGTGATGGTGTTGATGGTGCCGGTCAGCATGTAATCAGCGCCGATCTCCCGGCCCATGGGGTTGCGGGTTTCCTCCAGCGCATGAATATCCTGATCACGGCGTTCCTCGCGGATGGCCTGTCGCAATGCGTCGCCGGCGACAAAACCGACCTCGCCGGAGTTGATCACCTGGCGCTCGATATCGTTGATAAAAGTGCCGGTATTGATGTGTTCGTGGCTGAGGTTGCGGATATCGCCCACAATCACCGTGGGCTGTTCGCCGCGCTGGCGACGATGGTTGTCCAGCCACTGGCGCGAGAGCATGTCCTGGACCATTTCCTCGGAGACCAGACGTGAATCAGTGGCATTCCAGCGGCCGCTCAGATCGGGTGCTTCATCGGCACCAATACGGTCAACCCGGGTACCACAGGCAGCCAGCAGAAGGGCTGCTGTGAGCATCAACAGGGTTATACCGCGATGTTTGCCGCCGTTGCTCATTGTCCTGCTCCGATGATGCCGTCAAAGATATTGTCGCCACGGGTACGGATATGGGTTCTCACACCCGAATCCATTTCGCTGACCCTTTCGGTCAGTTCCTGTACCCGACCAAGGTTAATCTCGGCAAGACTGTAGATCACCCCGGTGTCGGGATGACGCCAGTTGGCGATGATCTCCGAGCCGGTGAGATTGAGACGGGCCGCTGAGTCAATCTGCCGGGTAATGGATTGTTCACTGAAAGTGTTCTCGCCATCCAGCGCCACCGCAGTGTAGTCCTGTATGGCCACTTCCATATAAAGGCTCAGGATGCTGGCCAGTTCAGCGCGGGCCCGATTGTCGGCGGTGGCTTTCTGCAGCGATTCATCATCCATGGGCGGGGCCGAGCCGACACCATGGAACAGTCGCCCGCCGTTGTCATTGAGACCGCGCGTGCCCTGGTTGACCCAGTCGGGTGCCCCTTCGATACCGAGGTCGCTTTCGATGGTTTTGGTGCCGCAGGCAAGCAGCATGAGACCGAATGCGCTGATCAGCAGCAGTCGGATAAGCGCCGTTGTGGATGGCATGGGGTTTCTCCCTGTGAGCTTTGCGGCTGTCTGGCCCGTAAACAGTTGTGTCCTGTTGGGCAATAGCCGCCCCTGGAAGTTTCAGCGGGCACAACTGTGCTTACTTCTAACCCGTGCGCGGGGGTTAATCAAGCCCCGGGAAACGCTGAATCATTCTTCACGCCTCGGCTGTTGCCAGGCGTTTCCTTATTTCCCCAGGGTCCAGCGGGTGTCCATATCACGCAGGTAATACAATGTGAAACAGGCTGCCAGCATTGGCCAGGCGGCGAAAAACAGCAAATGCTCGAAGGGCTGGAGATACTGGCTCCAGGAGGACAGTGTGGAGATGGTATGCAGCAGCAGGATCAGCCCATAGGTGAAACGTTTGTATAGTCCGGCAACAAAAGCAGCTATCAGCAGCATCTCAAGCGCGCCGATAATATAAAAGGCGGTGTTGCCCAGTCCGCCGATGAAATAGAAATTCTCGTAAACAGCTGCGGCGTGTTCGGGTTGGACAAGCTTGTCCAGTGTCCACATGAAAAAGACCAGGGCGACGCCCAGGCGCAGCGTCAGCAATGCCAGAGAAATTCTGTCTTTGTCCATGGTGGTTGGCTCCTCTTGTGGCGGCTTTGGTAATTGACTGGTGCTTGCAAGCTGACCGCAGTATGCGCTTGAGTATTGCAATGTATTTATTGGCTGGAGCGGCTTTTCTCCGTCGAGGTTGATATGCAGACGAGGATCGAGAAGCTTTTGCTGGAGGCGACGCAGGGCGATATCACCCGCCAGCAGGATATGGATGCCGTGGTCAATGCTGCCAATGCGCAGTTGTTGCCCGGCGGCGGGGTGGCGGGCGCGATTCATCGTGCCGCCGGCCCGGAGCTGGCCGAGGCCTGTGCGCCCCTGGCGCCGATAAGCCCCGGCGAAGCCGTGATCACCCCGGCATTCAATTTGCCCAATCGCTATGTCATTCACTGCCTGGGGCCGGTGTACGGGCAGGACCGACCCGAGGCGCAGTTGCTGGCGCAGTGCTATCGCCGGGCGATGGTGCTGGCCACGGAGAAGGGGCTCGAATCGGTGGCGTTTCCGGCAATTTCGGCCGGTGCCTTCGGCTATCCGCTTGAAGCTGCGCTGAGGATTGCCGCTGAAACACTGACGACGCTGGGGCGGTCCGGAGAAAGTGTCCCGCGGGTGCGTATGGTGTTGTTTGATGAAAGCACACGGGCCGTGTTTGAACGGCTTGTCCGGGAGGTCGCCGGGGCCTGATTCCCGTAGCCGGCCGGGATCGGCCCGCGGCGGGCTTGTGTCTGCTATGGTGCGCAACAGGCCGGCGGCGCCGGGGCCGGTGGGGTGACGCGATTGTGAGGGAGGCAGAATGAAACTGTATGAATATGAACCCGCGCCGAATCCGCGGCTGGTACGGATATTCCTCGCCGAAAAGGGGATCGATGTGCCCCGCGAGCAGGTTGATATCAGCAAGGGCGAAAACCGCAGGGATGAATTCCTCACCCTGAACCCGATGGGTGGATTGCCGGTTCTGGAACTGGATGACGGCACCTGCATTGCCGAAACGGCGGCCATCTGCCGCTATTTCGAGGCCCTGCAGCCGGAACCGTCGCTGATGGGCCGGGATGCCCTGGGGATCGCCCGCATCGAGATGTGGCGCCGGCGTATGGAGCTGGAAATTGCGCTTCCGATTATGCTGTGTTTCCGCAATACCCACGAATACTTCAGTGGGCGCTATCCCCAGTTCCCGGATTATGGCGAGGCCTGCGAAAAGCAGGCACGCAAGCGGCTGCAATGGCTGGATGGCGAGCTGGCCGGCCGCGAGTTCATTGCCGGTGATGACTATACCGTTGCCGATATCACAGCCCTGATCGGTATCGATTTCGGCCGCATGGTTAATATTCGTCCGGATGAGTTGCCCCATCTGAAGCGCTGGCATGAAGAGGTGTCGGCGCGCCCCAGCGCCAGCGCCTGACGAGATACTGCAGGAACGGGATAAAAAAAACCCTCCCGGGGGGCGGGAGGGCAAGTGCGTGAAAGGACGAGGGAGGTCCTTTCAGGAGGAGACCCGGTCAGGAACACCGCCTTTGGTGTCCTGCCTTCATCAAACCTGCAGCAAGTTTATGGGCCTGTTTTCGGTTTGTCAATCGTCTTATTTTTTAGTATTCACAAAAACAATATTGTGCATTGAAAAGCGGGCTGGGCTGAGGTGATGTTTGTCATCCGGTTTTATCGTTTTATGGGTATTTTCCCTTGCCTTGAGCGTGAGCAGCACGGTGAGACGGTATTTTTGTCAAGGTTTCATGCAAAAACCCCAATGTCGCGTTAATAGATGGGCCTGTTCCGGTTAATGCAGGGTTTACTTGTTCTGCCGGACTGCACTATCTTTGGCCGCAGACCGGAGGCTTCATGTTTCCGGTAGATCCCGAGGGATCTGAAAAAAGCCCCCATAACAGAGGGGCCAGGTGCGTGAGAGGGAAGGGTTAGCGCTCTTTCCGGGGAGAACCGGGCAAAGGCCCGGGCCAGTTGCTGGCCCGGGCCTTTGCCTTTTCAGGGGAATGAATAAATCAGCATTGTCCAGGCGCTCAGGCTTCCGGCAAGCGACTGTGACGTTCCTCGCCCCGCAGTGTGTCTCCCACGCGCTGCCACACGGTAGTGGCCGTGCCGGCCAGCCGTTCGGCCAGTGCCGGTTTGAGGCGATATCTGATTTCGTAGATATCGTGATCCCGACTCAGCTTGAGAAGGTACTCATCGCTGGTGCTGATCTCATCAGTCAGGCCCAGTTCACGGGCGCGGGTGCCAAACCAGTATTCCCCGGTGGCTACCCGTTCCAGATCCAGGTCAGGTCGATAGCGGTTGATAAAATCCTTGAAAAGCTGGTGGGTGTCGTCGAGGTCTTCCCGGAACTTGCGACGGGCGCTGTCGGTATTGCGGCCAAACATGGTCAGGGTGCGTTTGTATTCGCCGGCGGTATGCTGTTCAAAGTCCACGTGGTTGCGTTGCAACAGGCGCCGGAAGTTGGGCAGCTGGGCCACCACACCGATGGAACCGACAATGGCGAAGGGCGCCGAAATAATGCGTTCACCCACGCAGGCCATCATATAACCGCCACTGGCGGCGACCTTGTCCACGGCGACGGTGAGTCGAAGCTTGTGTTCACGCAGTCGGACCAGTTGGGAGGAGGCCAGCCCGTAACTGTGGACCAGCCCGCCCGGGCTCTCGAGTCGCAAAATAACCTCTTCGCCCTGGCTGGCCACGCTGATGATGGCGGTGATTTCATGGCGCAGGGAGGCCAGCTGTGAAGCGCGCATATCGCCCTCAAAGTCGAGCACATAGGCTCGGGGCCGGGGGCTGGTGCGGCCCTTGCGACGCTGCTTTTCCTCGCGCTGGCGTTGCTTGCGGCGGGTTTTGGCGCTGCGCCGGTCAAGCAGGCTGTGCTCCATGGTCTCCTGCAATTCCCGCAACCGGGTGTTCAGTCGACGCACCTGGAGGTGTCCGTGCTCTCCGGATTGTTGGCGGCGCAGCAGGCTGATGGTGGTGCCCAGCAAAAATACAATCACCACGGCGATGCTGAGCAGCTTGATCAGAAACAGACTGTATTCACCGATTAATTCGGCCACGGTTGCACGCTCCTCTTGAGTCCTGCTGCTTGTGGCTGGCGATAAAACACACAACGCATCCAGTATAACAGCCCCGTCAGAGCGGTGAGGCATCCGCCGGGCAAGTGCCTGGTGATGATGTGCAGTTGTGTTAATTTGGTTGCCTGTGACAGGTTGACGTATTGCCGGGGTCAGGCCAGGCCCGGGCCATTGCGGAGTCGGGGAGTCAGGTAATGCGCAGGATAGTGGTGTTGAACGCCAAGGGGGGTGCGGGTAAAACCACCCTGGCAATAAATCTGGCCGCCCTGTATGCCGGCCGGGGTTATCGCACGGGTATGATTGATCATGATCCGCAGCGCTCCAGCCTGGATTGGCTGGAACGGCGACCGCAAGAGCGGCCGCGCATTCACGGGGTTCCCGGGCTGTCACAGCCGAATCTTAATGTCACCCAAAGCTGGCAGATGCGCATGCCGGAGGATGTGCAGCGGGTGCTGGTGGATACGCCGGCCCGCCCGGATCGTCAGCAAATACAGGCCCTGCTGCGGCATGCGGATGTGGTGCTGGTGCCGATTCTGCCCTCGGCCATCGATACCAAGGCGGCATCGCGGTTCATTGGTGAATTG
>PWYF01000036.1 GCA_003567955.1 Thiotrichales bacterium | reverse complement strand
CTTCAGATTTCAACATGGGTTGATAGAAGGGGCTGCCGAAGGCCACCTGGTTGGTGGCGTTGGTCAGGTCAAAGCCGGCGGCCACCAGCGCAGCCTGGGTCGCCGGATCGCTCAAGTCATAGACATTCATGGCATCCTGCTTGGTGAATTTACCCGAGCCCAGGATCAGCGCCCGGCCGTCCACGTCGAGGATGTCACTGCCAAACATGGTGCCGCGCGGATCCAGCTCGTATGGATCCCATTCGAACTGCACGAAAGCCTCGGCCGAGGTATTGCCGAACAAGTCTGCCTGGATGTAGAGCATGTTCTGGGGCAGGAAGGCATCACGCAGTTCCGAACCGGCGACCCGGAAGGAGGTCAGGTCGATCGGGTTGGCCACGTTAATGCCGTTCTGGATAAAGGTGCTCTCACCCCAGCTCAGCACCTGGCGTCCCAGACGCACGTTGACAAAGCGGCCGGCCACATCAAAATCGCCCATGACATAGGCGTCGAGCAGACGGGCGCGGTTGCCGGAACGGTCCTCGACATTCTTGGGCCGCATGCGATCGCCCCGCTGATCAGGCGAAGTATCACCATTATGCGCAAGCTCAGCAAAGCCGGATTCTCCATCGGGGTAATGGGCCAGCGCGTCTTCCTTGAAGCCGGTATTGACCGGATCGTAGAAGAAGTTGCCGCGCACAAAGGCGCCAAAATTGCCCCAGTTCATGTTCAGCTCGTGCACTGTACGCAGTGCAGCGGAGATAACATCACCGCCGCCGTAGTTCAGCTGACCATCATCGGCGTTATTGCTGAAGTTGCCGGCGGGAAAGCTGCCGTTGTCATCCCAGTCGTCATCACCGATGGAACGCCCGGCCTGCGCCGCCTGGCTCAGGTTGTCATTATCAGGGTCAGACAGGCGCACCGAGGTGCCGACCGAAATCTGGTTGTCGAGTGAACCGCTCAACCCGCCCCAGTTGAATTCCGCCGAATACGCCGGCGCAGCCATCAGCAGCGCGGCGCCACTTGCCATCCCCGTCAGCGCGAGCTTGCGAAAAACGCGACGGCCCTTGTGTATGGACATGCTTGTCATAGCCTTACTCTCCTCGGTCACTGCCCGGGGCGATCCCCCGCGGAGCTTCAATTGTTGTTGTGAACCCGACCCGCCCGACCGGTCACGCCCGCCGGGCCCAAGTGTCAGACCGACAAAAGCCGGACCCCCCGGCCCGGCTCGCTCAACTCACCTGGAACATCCGACACGCCAGCACAGACGGACCAGCACGCCAAGCCGGCAGGCAAATATCCGCCCGCCGCGCTCATCAGACGCGCCACCTTATCAATCAGGGGTAAATTCAACGCTACCCTCATGCTCTCCCCGTCCTCGCATCCGCGCCGGCGGCCTCACGGCCCCAGGCTGCTCGTGTTCGATGCGTTGTTATTGTCCTGACGGCCCCTGTCACGGACTGTCGAACCTGAGTTTTAACAAACCCCATCCGCCCGTGCAAGCACCACCATCATTCCTGTTACCCGAAAAAGCACTGAAATAATTCACCGGAGCGCAACTTTTCGCTCACAAAACGCAATCCAGCCCGGAGCCCGCCTGACACTCCAGACCCCGAGCGTGCTTGCCCGGCATCCTGAAACTCAACTGGTTTCAGCGCTGGCGAACACCAGGCCGTTTTCGTCCGCATCCACGTGGATAGTCTGCCCCTCAGCGTATTGCCCCTCCAGCAAGCGCCCTGCCAGGGGGTTTTCAAGCTGCTGCTGGATCGCCCGACGCAGGGGCCGGGCGCCATACACCGGGTCAAAGCCGGCCTCGGCCAGCTGATCCAGCGCCGCATCGCTAAGCTCCAGGCCCAGCTCGCGCTCAGCCAGACGCGCGTGCAGATCAGCAATCTGCAGCCCGACAATATGCCGGATCTGCGCGCGATCCAGTGCCCGGAACACCACCACATCATCTATACGGTTGATGAATTCAGGCCGGAAATAACTGTCCAGCTCACCCATGACTTCGGCCTTCATCCGTCGATAGCCGTCCTCGTCCTGCGCTCCGGCCGCCATTTCCTGGATCTTCTGCGAGCCGATGTTGGAAGTCATCACAATGACTGTATTGCGGAAATCCACCGTGCGGCCCTGACCATCGGTCAGGCGACCGTCATCCAGCACCTGCAGCAGGATGTTGAACACATCCGGGTGTGCTTTTTCCACTTCGTCGAGCAAGATGACCGAGTAGGGCTTGCGTCGCACGCGCTCGGTCAGATAGCCGCCCTGCTCATAGCCCACGTAGCCGGGGGGCGCCCCCACCAGCCGGGCCACCGAGTGCTTCTCCATGAACTCGGACATATCAATACGCACCATCGCGTCTTCGGTATTGAACAGGAAGGCCGCCAGCGCCTTGGTTAACTCGGTCTTGCCCACCCCGGTGGGCCCCAGGAACAGGAAAGAACCATTGGGCCGACGCGGATCGGACAGCCCGGCGCGAGCGCGGCGGATAGAATTGGCCACGGCACTGACGGCCTCATCCTGGCCAATCACCCGCAAACGCAACTCATCTTCCATGCGCAGCAGTTTTTCCTTCTCGCTCTCGAGCATGCTCGACACCGGGATACCGGTCCAGCGCGAGACCACCTCGGCCACCTCTTCGGCGCCGACGCTGTTGCGCAACAGGCGCGGGCGGGCCTCGTCATCCGCCCCGGCCTCATCCTTTGTGCGCGAAGCTTCGGCCAGCTGCTTTTCCAGCTCCGGGATGCGCCCGTACTGCAACTCCGACATGCGCGTCAGGTCATTGGCGCGACGCGCGGTTTCCAGCTCCACCCGGGCGCGGTCAAGCGCTTCCTTGATGTGCTGGGCACCCTGCACCTCGGCTTTCTCGGCTTTCCAGACCTCTTCCAGGTCCGAATACTCGCGCTCCAGCTCGCCGATTTCCTCCTCCAGCGTGGCCAGGCGCTTGCGCGAGGCCTCGTCCTTTTCCTTGACCAATGCCTCGCGCTCGATCTTGAGCTGGATCAACCGCCGTTCCAGCCGGTCCATCTCTTCCGGTTTGGAGTCGATCTCCATGCGGATACGGCTGGCCGCCTCGTCGACCAGGTCAATGGCCTTGTCGGGCAGCTGCCGGTCGGTAATGTAGCGATGCGAGAGCGTGGCCGCGGCGACAATGGCCGGGTCGGTAATCTCCACCCCGTGGTGCACTTCGTATCGTTCCTTGAGCCCGCGCAGAATGGCTACGGTATCTTCCACACTGGGTTCGTCCACCAGCACCTTCTGGAAGCGCCGCTCCAGCGCCGCGTCCTTCTCGATGTTTTCGCGGTATTCGTTGAGCGTGGTGGCGCCCACGCAGTGCAACTCACCCCGCGCCAGCGCAGGCTTGAGCATATTACCGGCGTCCATCGCGCCTTCGGCCTTGCCCGCGCCGACCATGGTGTGCAGTTCGTCAATGAACAGGATGACCTGCCCTTCCTGCTGCGCCAGGTCATTGAGCACACCCTTGAGCCGCTCCTCGAACTCACCACGATATTTGGCCCCTGCAATCAGTGCGCCCAGATCCAGCGACAACACACGCTTGTTCTTGAGCCCCTCGGGCACCTCGCCATTGACGATGCGCTGGGCCAGCCCCTCGACAATCGCCGTCTTGCCCACGCCCGGTTCACCTATCAGCACCGGATTGTTCTTGGTGCGCCGCTGCAACACCTGCACCGTGCGACGAATTTCCTCATCGCGCCCGATCACCGGGTCGAGCTTGCCCTGTTCGGCCCGTTCAGTGAGATCGGTGGTGTATTTCTCCAGCGCCTGGCGCTGCTCCTCGGCGTTGGGGTCATCCACACTTTGCCCGCCACGCATGTCCTCAACTGCTTTTTCCAGCGCCGACTTCGTGGCGCCGTTATTCTGCAGCAGCGCCTTCAACGGCCCCTTGTCCTCCAGTGCCGCCAGCACCACCAGCTCACTGGAGATGTACTGGTCACCGCGCTTTTGCGCCAGCTTGTCGGTCACATTGAGCAAACGGCCCAGGTCGTTGGACACATGCACTTCCCCACTGTCCGCCCCCTGCACCTGCGGCAGGCGGTCAATGGCCTCACCGAGTTGCGAGCGCAGCGCCGTGACATTGGTATCGGCCCGCTGCAACAGGTGGCGCACACTGCTGCCTTCCTGGTCCAGCAGGGCTGCCATCAAATGCACCGGCTCGATGAACTGGTGATCGCGCCCCACCGCCAGCGACTGGGCATCGGCCAGTGCCATCTGCAGTTTGCTTGTCAGTTTTTCCATTCGCATTGAATTACTCCACGTGTATTGCTTCTACACAGGAGATGGGGGCGAAAGAGAAAAAACCAACCCGCGCGTTCGCGCGGGCGTTGTATGTCTTAAGACGTCTTAAGACATTAGACCTTAGACCTTAGACGCCCCGGAAAGCGAAAGCTTTCCGGGGTTCAGTGCAACGCACTGTGCGCGAGGGCGATCACGGCGACGCCGAGCAGGATCAGGGTGATCTGCGCGGCGCCGGAACGGGCGTCGGTGTGCTTGTGCAGTCCGGGGATGAGATCGGCCACCGCCACATAGATAAAACTGGAAGCGGCCACCGCCAGCACATAGGGCAACAGCATGGTCAGGTCCTGCAGGGCAAACCAGGCCACCACCCCGCCCACCACTGTCGCCAGACTGCTGAGCACATTGAAGACCAGCGCCCGCAGCCGGCTGAAGCCGCTGTTGAGCAAAATGGCGAAATCTCCCACCTCCTGCGGCACCTCGTGCGCAGCCACCGCCAGCGCGGTGACAATGCCCAGGTGAATATCGGTCAGGAAGGCCGCAGCGATCAGCACGCCATCGACCAGGTTGTGCAGTCCATCACCGATCAGGATCAGGGTGCCGTCGGCGCGGTGTTCGTGGTCATGAGACGCCGCCGGGTCGGCTTCGGCATCCTCGTCGCCCACATAATGAAAATGGCGCCACAGCACCATCTTCTCCAACAAAAAGAACACCAGCAGACCCGCCAGCAGAGTGAGGCCAATCATGTGCGGATCAGCCGCTGTGTTGGTCAAGGCGTGCGGCAACAACGCCAGCAAGGCCGCGCCCAGCAGCGCACCGGTGGCAAAACTGATCAGGTGCGGCAACAGACGCGCCCGCACCGCCCGCGGAAACAACAAAAACAGCCCTGCAGCCAGCACACTGAGCACCCCGCCCAGTACGCAGAACAGGACAATCCAGCCCAGCACCGGCATGACCGTCAGCCCTCCTCCCCGACGATCCGGATCAACGAAGCCATACGCCCGCAAACACCATCGCGCCGATGAGAGTAGAACCATTGGGGCTGGCCGGCAGTGCACCAATGCCCTCCCCAGACCTCATGCACCTCGACCCGTGCCAGCCGCCGCCGGGCCAGGGCATAGATATCTGCCTGCCAGCGGTCGCCCGCCCCCGCATGGAAGCAGGGCGCCGAGCCGGGGTCATCGGTGACAAAAGCACGGCGCACTTCGGGCCCCACCTCGAATGCCGCCTGTGAGATCGCCGGCCCCAGCCAGGCCAGCAGATCGGCGCGCGCACCGCCCAGCGCGGTTACCGCCGCCTCAATCACGCCCGCCGCCAGCCCGCGCCAGCCGGCATGCACCGCCGCCACCCGATCACCGTCACGGCTACACAAAAGCACCGGCAAACAATCCGCGGTCAATACCGCACACACATGCCCCGGCCGATCCGTCCAGGCACCATCGGCCTGCACCGGCCGGCGGCCGTGCTCGGGTAAATGGATGACGCGATCCCCGTGCACCTGCTCCAGCCAGCACGGCTCGGCCGGCAAATCCTGCGCCGCCATCAGACGCCGACGGTTCTGCGCCACTGCTTCGGGATCATCATCCACACCCGCGCTGAGATTCAGACTGTCCCAACCCCCGCAGCTGACACCACCCTGACGCGTGGTGGTAAACGCTCTCACGCTGTCCGGTGCAGGCCAGTCGGGAATCACCACCGGCAGGCCATTCTGCCATTCCAGATCCACGGGGTTGGCGGTCTTGCTGTTCACATCATGCTCCGGTTATGCAACAAAACGCTGATCAACTCGTCGCTTTTCATCCCGGGGGCGAGAGCCCCTCCAGCACGGCGATCAGCGCGCTCAAGTCATCTGGCCAGGGGGCTTCCCACGTATACCATTCCCCCGACAAGGGGTGGTGCAAACCCAGCCGCCGCGCATGCAGCGCCTGGCGGTTGAAGCCCTGTATCTGCTCACGCACCTGTGCCGACAGCCCCGCCGGCAGTCGCCGGCGGCCACCATACACGGGATCACCCACTATCGGGTAACCCAGTGCCGCCATGTGCACCCGAATCTGGTGCGTGCGTCCGGTCTCCAGCGTCACCCGCAAACGGGTAAACCCGGGATAGCGGGCGGCAATGCGATAGTGGGTCACGGCCGGGCGGCCATCCGGGCGCACCGCCATGCGCTTGCGATCCACCGCATGCCGGCCCATCGGCTCGTCAATGGTGCCACCGCTGATCATCTCTCCCAGCACCACGGCATCATATTCGCGACTGATCTCGCGTTGCTGCAAGGCCGCCACCAGCCGCGTGTGCGCTGCCAGTGTGCGCGCCACCACCAGCAAGCCGGAGGTTTCCTTATCCAGCCGATGCACCAGCCCGGCACGCGGCACATCGGCCAGCTCCGGGGCGTGATGCAACAGGGCATTTTGCAGCGTGCCATCGGGGTTACCAGCCCCGGGGTGCACGACCAGCCCGGCGGGTTTGTGGATGACCAGCAGAGCCGCATCCTCATGCACCACATCCAGCGCTATGGGCTGCGGCGCCAGCGCCGGCTCACGGACCGGCGGCGGGCGTTCCACCCGCAATTGATCGCCGGCCTGCACGGCGGTTCGCGGCCGCGTGACCACCACGTCATTCACCCGCACCCGGCCCTCGCGCATCCACGCCTGGAGGCGACTGCGCGAGACCTCGGGCACCAGTTGCGCCACAATCACATCCAGGCGCGCGCCGGCATACGCCTCTGGCACCGGCCCTTCAAACAACAGCGTCGTTTCATCCATTACAGCCACCGCCCGGGCGCAGGGTTGGCCCGGCCATCGCCGGGCATGGTCGCGGGCAGATCACAGCGTTATACTCTGCCGGCAATCGCGATATCGCGTCGCGACACGACCATCGAGCAATGTGACGCGAATCTCCGCTAACCATCCAGCGGCGGCAAGCTGCCGCCCCGGCTTGCAGGACCCCCTGAAAATGCCGCACAAGTTTATCACGAGGCTGCGTCATCTCCCGTTGCTGCTGATTGTCCTGTCGCTGATCGCCTGCGCCCCGGCCACGCCCAGAGACGACATCAGCCGTTCGCCCCAGCAAATGTACGAACACGCCCAGGAAGCGCTGGAGACAGCCAACTGGCCAACCGCCATTGACCGCCTCAACGCCCTGGAAGCACGTTACCCCTTTGGCGCCTATGCCCGGCGCGCCCAGCTGGAGTTGATCCGCAGCCACCACCAGATGCAACAGTGGGATGCCGCCCTGTCCACAGCTGACCGTTTTCTCAACGAAAACCCGGGCCACCCCGACAGCGCCTGGGTGCAATACATGCGCGGCCTGGTCCAGTTCGACCGCACTGTGCGTTTTATGGAGCGCAGTCGCTGGCAACTCGACCGCTCGGCCATGGATGCGGAACCGGGCCGCGGCGCTTTTCAGGATTTCACCCTACTGCTGCGCCGTTACCCGGACAGCGAATATGCCGCCGATGCCCGTCAGCGCATGATCTATCTCTATAATCGCCTGGCCCGACACGAGCTCGGCGTGGTCGAATACTACATTGAACGCGAAGCCTGGCTGGCTGCGGCCAACCGCGCCAGCGAGCTGATCGCCCGCTACCCGGAAGCCACTGTGCTACCGCAAGCCCTGCGGCTGATGGAGGCCAGCTACCGCGAGCTGGGCCTGTCGGAACTGGCCGAGGATACCCGTCGCGTGTACGAGGCCTCTTTCGGTCATCGTGCCCCCTGAGGGAAACGCTGAGGCGCAGCGAATTGATCAGCGTTTCCCCTGGTACTTTTGCCCCGGCGCCGGGCTGTGTACTGTAATAGCCAGGGAGATACTGCGCTATTTGTCGCATTTCCTTAACCGAACACTGAATCTTGCCAGGGGAGGCCAACCGGTCATGCGGGATTTTTTCGAAACCGTTCGTCACCGCCATTCGGTGCGCCGCTATCGTGACGATGCGTCGGTCAGCCGGGAGGGCCTGCACGCGATTCTGGAAACCGCCTGCGCCGCCCCTTCGGCAGGCGATCTTCAGGCCTACCATATCTACGTGATCAGCGAGTCCGAGCGCCGCGATGCGCTGGCCCGTGCCAGCCGCAACCAGGACTTCGTGCGCGAGGCGCCGGTGTGCCTGGTGTTCTGCGCCGATGGCCGGCGCTCAGCCGAAAAGTTTGGTGAACGCGGCGCGCAACTCTACGCCATCCAGGACGCCACCATTGCCGCCACCTACGCGCAACTGGCCGTGGTCGCCGCCGGCATGGCCTCCACCTGGGTGGGTGAATTCGACAGCGAAGCGCTGGCCGGGCTGCTGGCGCTGCCGGCGCACTATACCCCCGTGGCCATGCTCAGCATCGGCTACGCCGCCGAGCTCCCCGAGCCCACGCCCCGCCGCCGACTCAACGAACTCGTCACTTACGATTAATAATCGTAAGTGACCGTGTTACGTGATTACGTGCTTAAGTGGTTACGTGAATGTGCGCGGCGCAGCCGCGCTTTCAATTTGATTTGTGCGGCGAAGCCGCACACCACCAACGTAATCACTTAACCACCTAATCACTTAATAACGCACTTCGGGCTATTAGCCCTGCGCAGCCGCGCAGGGCTAATAGCCCGAAGTGATCGGATATCGCCGATCACGACCGAAGGCGCGGCGGGTGATCCTGACGCCGGGCGGTGCCTGGCGGCGCTTGTATTCGTTGCGCTTGACCAGTCCCGCCACCCGCCGAACCACAGCCTCGTCATAGCCCCTCGCCACCACCTCGGCGACCGGCCGTTCCTGCTCGACCAGCGCTTCCAGCAAGGCATCCAGGATCTCGTAGGGAGGCAGGCTGTCGCTGTCAGCCTGATCAGCACGCAACTCGGCACTGGGCTCACGCGTGATCACCCGCTCGGGGATCGCCGGCGACAGGCCGTTACGGTAGCGCGCCAGGCGATAGACCATCAGCTTGGAGACATCCTTGAGCGGCGCAAAGCCCCCGACCATGTCGCCATACAGCGTGGCGTAGCCCACCGCCATCTCGCTCTTGTTGCCGGTAGTCAGCACCATCTGCCCGGTCTTGTTGGAAATGGCCATCAGCATCACCCCGCGGCAGCGCGCCTGGATGTTCTCTTCGGTGAGGTCTTCATCGTAGCCCTCAAATCGCGGCGCCAGTACTTCAAGCATGGCGCGGAAGGGTTTTTCAATGGAAATTTCATGGTAGGCCACGCCCAGGGTCTCGGCCTCGGCGCGGGCATCGACCAGGCTGATCTCGCTGGTATAGCGCGAAGGCATCATCACCGCCTCGACCCGTTCCGGACCCAGCGCATCCACGGCGATGGCCAGCGCCAGTGCCGAATCAATACCGCCGGACAGCCCCAGCACCACGCCGGGAAAGCCATTGCGATTCACATAATCCCGCACCGCCAGAGTCAGGGCACTGTACACGGAAGCCTCCGGCCCCAGCGGCTGGCGCACGGCGCCGGCATCCACCTGCGGCTCCCCGGTGCTGTCCAGCGGCACCGCAAACAGGCCTTCCTCAAATGCCGGCGCCCGATAGACAATGCGGCCGCGCGCGTCACACACCAGTGACTCACCATCAAAGACCAGCTCGTCCTGCCCACCCACGGCATTGACATAGATAATCGGGCAATCGCTTTCCTGGGCCCGGGCTGTGAGCACCTGACCGCGCTCGCTGCCCTTGTCCAGATGAAAGGGCGAGGCATTGAGGTTGAGCAACACGCGGGCGCCCGCCGCCGCCGCCATGGCCGACGGCTCAGGCTCCCAGATATCCTCGCAGATGGTCAGCCCCAGCGTCAGACCGTTGACCTCGAACACGGTGGCACTGTCGCCGGGGCGGAAATAGCGCACCTCGTCAAACACGCTGTAATTGGGCAGCCGGTGCTTGCGGTAATTGGCCACCTGCTCGCCGTCACGCAACACACAGGCCGCATTAAAAGCACAACCGGGAGTGTACTCAGGGTAACCCACCACCACATGAATGCCGGTGACCGCTTCTCGCAGCCGCTGCATCGCGCGGTCAATGCGCAGGCGCATGCCGTCGCGCAGCAACAGGTCTTCGGGGGGATAGGCGGTTAACGCCAGTTCCGGGAACACCACCACATCGGCATGATGTTCATCGCGGGCGCGCAGGGCCGCCTCAATGATGCGATCGGTATTGCCGTCCACATCGCCGACCCACAGATCAAGCTGTGCCATGACGATGACAACACCTGAATCGGCAGTGCGCGACATCAGCGTTCCCTGTGGCGAATTAATCTAGAGCAATTTTGCCATGGCCGCGCCAAGCTCGGCCGGTGAGCGCACGGTGCTCACGCCGGCCGCCTCCAGCGCCTCGAACTTGCCCTCGGCGGTGCCCTTGCCGCCGGTAACAATCGCCCCGGCATGTCCCATGCGCTTGCCGGGAGGCGCGGTCACCCCGGCAATATAGGCCACCACTGGCTTGCTCATATGCGCACGAATATATTCAGCAGCCTGTTCCTCGTCACTGCCGCCAATCTCGCCCACCATAATCACGCCCTCGGTGTCCGGGTCGGCCTCGAACAGCGCCAGGCAATCGATAAAGCTCATACCCCGCACCGAGTCGCCGCCAATCCCCACACAGGTGGACTGACCCAGGCCATTCTGGGTGGTCTGGTAAACCGCCTCGTAGGTGAGCGTGCCGGAGCGCGAGACTACGCCCACCCGCCCCGGTTTATGGATCATGCCGGGCATGATGCCGATCTTGCACTCGCCCGGGGTAATCACGCCAGGGCAGTTGGGCCCTACCAGCCGCACATCCTGGCCGGCCAGGCTGGCCTTCACCCGCACCATATCGGCCACGGGAATATGCTCGGTGATGCACACCACCAGCTTCACGCCCCCCTCGGCCGCCTCCAGAATGGCATCGGCGGCAAAAGGTGCGGGCACATAAATCACTGAAGCTTCGGCGCCGGTCTCGCTGACGGCATCGGCCACGGTGTCGAACACCGGCAGACCCAGATGCGTCTCACCGCCGCGTCCCGGCGTCACACCACCCACCAGACGGGTGCCATAATCCAGCGCCTGCTCGGAATGGAAGGTACCCTGCCGGCCGGTAAAACCCTGACAAATTACCCGCGTCTTGCCGTCAACCAGAATACTCATCGCTTGTGCTCGCTTGTCCCGTTATCGGCGTGGCCATGGTGCCAGCTCGTGTTCAATTCAACTGCGCCACCGAATCCACCGAACCCATCGGAAAACGCCTGTTTTACCCTCGGTGAAACCGGTGGTTGCCGTCTTCAGCGTGCCGCGGCAATGGCCTTTTCGGCGGCGTCATCCAGATCCTCGGCTGCAATCAGCGCCAGTCCGCTTTGCTCCAGCATCTCGCGGCCCTTGTCTACATTGGTGCCCTGCAGGCGCACCACCACCGGCAGATGCAGATCCACCTCACGCGCGGCGGCAATAATGCCCTCGGCAATCAGATCACAGCGCACAATGCCACCGAAGATATTCACCAGAATCGCCTTCACATCCTGATCCGAGAGGATCAGTTTGAAGGCTGCTGTAACCCGTTCGGCGGTGGTGCCGCCACCCACGTCCAGAAAGTTCGCCGGCCGACCGCCGTGCAGCTTGATTACATCCATGGTCGCCATCGCCAGACCGGCGCCGTTGACCATACAGCCGATATCGCCATCCAGCGTCACATAGTTGAGATCATGCTCGCCGGCCTCACGCTCGGCTGCGTCTTCCTGACTGGCGTCGCGCATATCGGCCAGGCGTTGCTGGCGATACAGGGCGTTGTCATCCAGATTGACCTTGGCATCCAGCGCCAGCAGATCGCCACTGCCAGTCACAATCAGCGGGTTGATCTCCACCAGGCTGGCATCGCATTCGGTGTAAAAGCGATACAGCCCCTCGGCAATGCCATGCAACTGCTTCACCTGGGCCTTGTCCAGGCCCATGCCAAAGCCCAGCCGGCGGGCGTGAAAGGCCTGGAAACCGCTGGCCGGATGCACGGCCACGGTATGGATTTGTTCCGGGGTCTTTGCCGCGACTTCTTCTATATCCATGCCGCCGGCGGCCGAAGCCATGAAAATCACCCGCTCGCGGTCGCGGTCCAGCAGCACACTCAGATACAGCTCACGGGCAATATCCTGCCCGGCCTCTACCAGCACCTGGCTCACCGGCTGACCGTCGGCATCGGTCTGCGGTGTCACCAGCCGGGTGCCCAGCATGGCTTTGGCGTATTCGCCCACCTCCTCGGCGCTGCGGGCCAGTTTCACGCCGCCGCCCTTGCCACGCCCGCCTGCATGCACCTGGGCCTTGACCACCCACAGCGCGCCTTCAAGCTTGCGGGCCACCGCCATTGCTTGTTCAGGGGTGTCGGCCACGCTACCCTCGGGCACCGGAACGCCGTATTCGGCAAACAGGGTCTTGGCCTGGTACTCGTGCAGGTTCATCAGCTCATCACTCCGGTCGCGCTGAACGTGCGAGGGCGCTATTCTGGTACAAAGCCCGAATGGAAGCAAAAGTCGCGCCGGGCTGTCCCACAGCGACCGCCAACGCCCACAGGACCGTTGCCGGCCGCAATCGCTTGCGGCCACGGAGCAGGGAGTAGTGAATGCGTCTGATCCTTCTCGCCATTCTCGTCGTACTCGCCGGGCTCATTATCTGGAGCCTGCTCAAGCCATCTTCGCCGCCCGCACCCCGCGGTGGCGGCAAGGGCGATTACGAACCCATGGTGCGCTGCCAGCGCTGCGGCGTAAACCTGCCACAAAGCCAGGCATCGCGCGACACCGACGGCAACTGGCGCTGCCCGGCCCACCGCCATGAAAACGACTGAAGAACTCGCCGCCGAGGCGCTCAACCCCGAGCCACGCTGGCGGGCGCTGCGCTTTTATAACGGCATGCGCCTGGCGATCGCCACCTTTGTGATCGTCGCCGCGCTGGTGGGCCCGCGCGCCACCCTCTGGGCCCCGCCCCTGCAGCCGGCGCTGGTGTGGCTGGGCGCGGTGTATCTGCTACTGGCACTGGCCTGGTATATCACCATTGCCTTGCGCCGCCCGGGCGTATTCTGGCAAAGCCATCTGCAGCTTGGCCTGGACATGGCCATTATCGCGGGGCTGATTCACGCCAGCGGTGGCCTGGGCAGCGGACTGGGCACCCTGATCCTGGCGCCGGTGGCGGTGGCGGGACTGATCCTGCCTGTGCGCCTGGCCGTGCTGTACGCCGCGCTGGCTTCCATGATTCTGCTGGGCGAGCAGTTCTGGCTGGGCTTCACTGACACCAGCACACCGTTATGGACCCAGGCTGCCATTCTGGGGGTGATGGCTTTCATCGCCGCGCTGGGGGCGGGTTTTCTGGCCCGGCACGAAATGATGCGACGCCAATGCGCCATCAAAGTCCTTCCCCATTCGCAGATCAAGGAGGGGTCGTCGGTCCTGAAACG
>PWYF01000198.1 GCA_003567955.1 Thiotrichales bacterium | reverse complement strand
TATCCGGGTATCCGCCCCCCACGATATCAGCCGCCCCAACACCCACCTCTTCATGCCCTTCGTGCTCTTCATGGTTATATTGTTTTGATTTCTATTTCGCGGCGGGTGTTTTTACAGCCTGTCGGCGCGGGCGCCACCGTCATCGGTTCTGCAGCGCTCCGTCCCGCGACCTAAACACCTAATCACGTAACCACGTAAAACGCTTTACCCGAATGTCTCCGGATCGAGGGTGGCCATGGCACCATGAGTGCTGAGGAAGATACGGCCCTCGCCCAGCGCGTCTTCGAAACCGGCCCGGCGCAGCCGGTCCATCACCGGCCCCTTGACCTCGGCCAGATGCAGGGTGACACCGGCATCGGCCAGTGCCTCGGCCAGAGATGTCAGTGTTTCCAGAGCGCTGGCATCAATATCATTAACCGCGCTGCATACCAGCACCACATGCTCCAGATCCGCGCGCGCCGCCACCTCGGCCAGCAAATGATCTTCCAGCCAGCGGGTATTGGCGAAATACAGGCTTTCGTCCACCCGCATCGCCAGCACCCGGCGACTGGTGCGCACCTCATGACGAAAGATGTTGCGATAATGTTCGGTGCCCGGCACCTGACCCACCACCGCGATATGTGGCCGGCTACTGCGCCACACAAACATCAGCAGGGATAACAAAACCCCCGTCACGATGCCGATTTCAATCCCCAGTGCCAGCACAATCACCAGCGTGACCAGCATGCAAATGCCGTCGGCGCGGCTGAATCGCCATACCGAAAGCATGGATTTGAGGTCAATCAAGGCCACTGCGGCGAGCACAATGATGGCAGCCAGGGCGCTCAGGGGAAGCAGCGCCAGCAGTGGCGAGAACAACAGCAACACCAGCGCGATGCCACCGGCGGTAATAACACCTGTCAGCGGCGTAGCCGCCCCCACCTGGAACGCCAGTGCCGAACGGGACAGGCCGCCGGCCACCGGGAACCCCCCGGACACCCCGGCTGCCAGATTGGCCGCCCCCGTCCCCAGTAACTCGCGGTCCGGCTCCACCCGGCCGCGTCGCCGGGCCGCAAGCGCCTGGGCGACACTGACGCTTTCCACAAAACCCACCAGCCCGATCAGCACCGCCGCCGGCAATAACTGACGCAGGAGTTCAGCATCGGCTGATGGCCAGGCCAGGGTCGGCAGCCCCTCCGGCACGGCCCCCACTACATTCACTCCGGGCAGCCAGGCGGCCGCAAGCCACGCCGCCAGCACCAGCACAATCAGCGGTGACAACTGCACCGCCAGGGTCGCCAGTTGCTGCGGCAACCCGGCAAATTCGAGCAGACGGCCGCCAAAGCCGCGCAACAGCAGCAACACCCCGGCACTGCCCAGGCCGATCAGTAGCGTTGGCAAGTGCGCTTCGTCCAGGCCGGCAATCATGCCGATGACGCGTTCGTAAGGCTCGCCCTGCACGGCCGGCAAGCCCAGCAACGCCGGTAGCTGGCTGAGGATGATCAGAATCGCCGCAGCCGCCAGAAAACCATTGAGGACCGGATGACTGATAAAGCGCACGACCAGACCCAGTCGCAAAACTGCCATGGTGACCAAAAATCCGCCGACCATGACCGCCAGCAAGGCGGCAGCAGCAATGCGCGCCTGCTCATCCGCCAGTTCCAGCGCTCCCAGCGCCGCCGCCGTCATCAGCGAAACCACGGCCACCGGACCCACACTCAGGGTCGGGCTGGATCCAAACAGGGCGTAGGCCAGCAGGGGCAGCAGAGCAGCATAAAGCCCGGTATGAGGGGGCAAGCCGGCCAACATGGCATAGGCCACGGCCTGCGGCACCAGCATCACAGTGACCATCAACCCGGCAACCAGGTCTTTGGGCAGATCGGCGCCACGATAGGTCGAAACCCAGCCCAGTGCTGGCAACCAGGCAATCCAGCGATTCACTATACCGCTCCTGTCCAGGAAACTCTGATTGTCGTGACATCTCAGTGGAGGCGATCAGTCCTCGGCAAGCAGTTCACCCAGCCCGGCCTCGCGCAGGGCACTATCCACCAATGCATGCACCTGCCCGGCATCTTCCAGCTTCAAAGCCCCTTCCAGCAGGGCCGCCGCACGGGCCTGGCTGAAACTGCGAATCACCCATTTAATCCTCGGTATTACCGGACCGGACGCGCTCACACTCTCCACACCCATACCCAGCAACAGCAGCGCACCACCGGGATTGCCAGCCATTTCACCACATACAGTAATGGGGCAATCTTCTGCCACCACCCGGCTCACCACCTGATGCACCGCCTGAATCACGGCCGGATGCAGGGGATCATACAGATCCGCGACACGGGGGTTATTCCGGTCCACCGCCAGCAGGTACTGGGTCAGGTCATTGGTACCGACGGCAATAAAATCGAGCCGACGGGCCAGAATCCCGGCCATGTAGATCCCCGAAGGCACCTCGATCATGGCACCCACCGGGGGTCGCTTGGACGGGGCCTCGCCTTTTTCATCCAGTTCGCGCCAGGCTCTGTCTATCAACCCCAGTGACTCATCAACCTCTCCCACGGTCGTCACCATGGGCAACATGATGCGCAGATTATCCAGACCCGCCCCGGCGCGCAGCAGGGCACGTAACTGGGTCAGGAATATCTCCGGATGATCCAGAGTCACACGAATCCCACGCCAGCCCAGAAAGGGATTGTCTTCCTCTATCGGAAAATAAGACAAGGGCTTGTCACCACCAATATCAAGCGTGCGCATGGTGACCGGATTGGGTGCTATTGCCTCAAGCACCCGCCGGTAGATGTCATACTGCACATCCTCACCGGGGAACGACTCGCGCACCATAAAGGTAAACTCGGTGCGATACAGGCCAATCCCCTCAGCCCCCTGAGCCAGGGCCGGCGCAATATCCGAATAAAAACCGGTATTGGCGTACAGGCGCATCCGATGACCATCACTGGTTTCAGCCGGCAGCTCACGCAATTCCGCCAGCTTTTCCGCCAGTGCCTCATCCTGTTCGACCAGTCGCCTGAACTCATCGACGATGGTCGGTGAGGGCCGAATAAAGACCCGGCCGCGATGACCATCCACAACCATGGCCGCCGCTTCCAGGTGCTCCAGTGGCAGACTGCCCACCCCCATGACCGCCGGCACCCCAAGCGCACGCGCCAGCACCGCGGTATGGGAATAAACCGAGCCTTTCAGACAGACAATGCCGGCCAGCTTCTCCACCGGCACTTCAGCAATACGCGCCACGCTCACTTCTTCGCCGACAAGGATGCAGTTGTCGGGATATTCCCGCTGAACCTGGGCCTCGGCCTGGAGGCAGGCCAGTATCCGTCGGCCGATACCCCGGATATCCTCGGCGCGGGCCCGCAAATAGCGATCCCGCATCTGCTCGAACACCCGGGATTGCGCCAGCACCGTGTCACGCAACGCCGCCGGGGCCCACTGCCCCTCATGAATGCGTCGCACGGTATCCTTGATCAGGCTGCCCTCGTCGAGCAGCATCATGTAAGCATCAAACACCGCCTGGGCATCCGGAGGCAAAGCCGCAGCCATGCGTTCACGATTTTCGGCCAGCGCCTCACGCACCTCGGCCACGGCCGAGCGAAACAATTTTTCCTCCGCGGCAGCGTCGCTGTTGTCCCGATCCGGCACCGCCAGCAGATCTGAAGACACCGAAGCCAGCGACACCGTGCCGATGGCTACCCCGGGAGCACCCCGCTGGCCGCGGATAAAGGTATTGCTCTGGGTCCGCTCTTCCAGCAGACGGTTGATGGTGCTGCCCGTGCTGACCTCGGCAATGGCCCCGGCCAGCTGTGCGGCCACGGTAACCAGAAAGGCCACCTCGTCCTTGTCAAACACGCGGTCATTGGTCTGCTGCACCACCAGCACCCCCATCACCTTGCGGTAATGGATAACCGGCACGCCCAGAAAAGCTTCGTAGGGCTCCTCGCCCATCTCGGGGAAATAACGAAAACGCGGATGCTTCGATGCGGCCTCCAGGTTCACCGGCTCCTGCAGTTCACCCACAAGACCGACAATCCCTTCACCGATCGCCAGCCGCGCCTGTCCGACGGAGTCCGGATTCAGGCCATCGGTGGCCATCAGGACATAATCGCCGTCATCATCAGAGGCCAGATAAACGGAACACACGTCTACCTGCATCGCTTCCTTGACGCGGGTCACGATGATGGCCAGCGCTTCTTCCAGATTACCGGCGGCGCTGACCTCCTGGACAATCTGGCGCAAGGTATAGAGCATCACTTTCCGGGGGTTCCTGTGCAGGCGTTAATCGCTGCCGACAAGCCGGCAACATCGCCGGTCAGGCCTTGGCCACAGCATAGCACCCGACAAGGCACCGGAATATCCTGGAGTTCAAACCCGGCGACGAACAGTCCACCAGCCAACCAGCACCAGCCCCAGCAAAGCGCCTGCTGCCAGCAGGCCCTGGCCGGTCATGGCGTCAAGCGAAAACCCCACCCCCATGCCGGCAAAAAGCCAGGCCGGACTCCAGATCATGATGGCGGCGGAATTAAAGGCCAGAAAACGCCGGGTGGACATCCGGCTGGTCCCCGCCAACGCCGGCACCAGCGAGCGGAAGGGCTTGCTGAATCGCCCCACAATCAGCCCGGTCGCGCCGTGCTTGTCAAACAAGCGACGACCGCGCCGTACCGCCTGCGGGTAATTGCGTAACGGCCAGGACCGCCAGACTCGCTCCCCGTAGCGGCGCCCCAGCCAGAAACTGAAACTGCTGCCAACCATCGCTCCCAGGGTGCCCCCCACCAGCACCGGCCCCAGGGAGACAGCCTCCATACTCACCAGGCCACCAACAAACAACAAAATAGCGACCGCCGGAATGAAATAGCCCAGCATCAGAATGGATTCCAGAAACATGATGACGAACAAGAGCACGCCCACCCGATATTGATGAGCATAAACGTGGTGTTCCAGGAAGGCTGCCGTGTTATCCAGCATTTCTTGTTGTTTGTCGGCCGTTGGTGGCGAGAACGCTATAGACTAGCAGTTGAAGGGGAACACCAACAGCCGGCAAGCTGGCATAACAGTCTGATCACCTGTTTCTGGCGACTGCGGATACAGCAAGCTCGTCGCAGCCACCGCGGCTGGGTCGGAAAGTCTCACGATCCACCAGTTCATCATTAAAATAGAGGCGGATTTCGTATAATTCATTCGCCATGCAGTCGGGGCCGATGGTGACTGAAATCTCCTGCAGCGCACCACAATGGCCATAACTCCAGCAACGATCCTCACCCCCCAGGTAACTCACCTGCTCCCTGGCCACCCGGTGAGGACCGCTTGAAAGCTGATGCAGCTCCCAGGTCCAGGTATCGCCGACATTGACCAGATAGCGGCCCCCGGCATCGAACAACCGGCCGTTAAGCCGGGCTGAAGCGCCTATGCCGTCAAAGTTTTCACGGTCAAAACGGGCCTCACGCACGGGCCGGGTATCCCCGTTAGCCTGTCGTTCGACCGGCACCATGGCCACAGTCCAGGGTTGACCGGCCAGCAGTGCTGCGGGGTAGAACAAACAACTGACCAGAGTCATGGAGATCGCCAGCAAGCAGATTCTTCTCATGACAAACACTCCCTATTATTTACTGCACCCGGGATTAACGGGCCCGGATCATCCATTCCGGCAGATATCCTTACTGCCAGGGATTGACACTACCCGTTCAGCCCGGACAAATCAACCGTTAATCTGGTATATAATACCGCTTGTCGGTATCGCGGGCGCTAAAACCACAGATAACGGTACCGAAAAGCTTTATTGTCAACCCCCGGGATGGGCGCTAGACTGCGGTGTAAACAGCCCGGGCGCCGACAGCATGATTTGGCAGCCCGGGAAACGGGTACTGCTACAGTGCACGATGTGCCCTTCCAGAAAAGCAGGATGATAACCATGGCCAATCCCAACCCGTTGAAGCAGGAAGAACTCGCCCAGCGCACCATGCCAGTGCAGGAGCGCAGCATGCGGCGCGTTGACGCCATTCTGAACACGGCTGCGGAGCTTATCGCTGAAGTTGGCGTGGATGCGGCTTCCACCTCTGAAATCGCACGCCGCGCCGATATCTCACTGGCCTCGCTTTATCGCTATTTCCCCAATAAAAGCGCGGTCATAAAAGCTGTCGCCGAACGGCATCTGGAACGCCTGCAACCGGTTTATGAAAGCTTCCTTAATGACTTTGATCTGGAAGCGGGACTCGATCGCTTGATCGACCAACTGTACGACTTCTACCGCAGCGAACCAGGCTATGTGCAGATGTGGTCAGGGATGCAGGCCATTCCCGAGCTGGCTCACCTGGACATGGACGACTTTCTTTATCATGCCGGGCGCATCAGCAACCGTGTCATGGAATTTCTGCCCCGGGCCGATGCCGAAGAAATTGAGGCCATTGTAATGATGGTCTCGCGCACCATTGGCTCGCTGATGCGCCAGGCCATGGTCATGGACGATGCGACCGCCCGCAACATGCTGCGGGAAGCCAAATACATGCTCAGGCTCTACATAAATACACGCCTGGGGGAGCTGGAAAGCGGCTGATTCAGGTCAGGCGGGACCAGACCTGCAGAGCATCCGTCTCCGTCGACTCCGGATTGGCCCTGAGCTCATCGGCCAGGGCCTGACCGCACTCAATCACTCTGGCCTCGCTGGCCGCGCCCTCAATACCCAGCGCCACTTCCTCCTCGGCCGCCGCTTCCGCCCATCGCATCAACAAACCCCACAGCGCATCCGCCTCCCCCCGGGCTTCAAGCATGACAGCCCGCTCCCGCAACGCGCCGGCAAGCGCGTGTCCGGCCTCAAGCCGCTGCCTTCTAAGGGTTTCATGGTCCATTGTCATCCTCAAAACCTGACAGATGCGGGCAAATATGCAAACGGGTGGCAACGCGTCAACACAACGCTCGGCCAACCCGCTTGCCCGAAATCAACGCAAAGCGCCTGTTTCACGTTAGACTGATGGGATTGCGTCAGCATAATAACGCCGGAGGAACGCGCGTGTACCAAAATATCCTCATGGCCTACGATGGCACAACCGAGGGTCGGGAAGTCATCAGGCAGGGCGGCGAACTCGCCCGCATGTGCCAGGCAAAAGTTTTCCTGCTTGCGGTACTCGCTACCGACCCGGGCACACCACCGGATGAAGCCACCCGCGAAAATGCCGCTGCTATTGTGCGTGACGGGGTCGCTCTGCTTGAACAAACGGGACTTGCCTGCAGCGGGGGTGTCGAAATCGGCGAACCGGTTGAGCGCATCATCAGCACAGCACGTGAAAACCGCCATGATCTGATTATTGTCGGTCACCGGCGTATGGGGCAACTGGCGCGCTGGTGGCGCGGTTCCACGGGTGCCAGCCTGGTCGCCGAAGCGCCCTGCAGTGTGTTGGTCACCGTGGCCCCGTAACCGGCCACTAATTGATAACCCCCTGCATAACGCAGGTTGCGCCAGACCCGGCCAGACAAGGGAGTCAACAAATAATGAGTCTCAGCAACAGAATACTTGTCGCTACCGATTTCAGCGAGCGCGCCGACAGCGCCGTGCAGCGCGCCGCCTTGCTGGCCGCCAGCCATGGCGTCACACTGGAACTTCTGCATGTTATTTACGATCTGCCCCTGACCCGCGCCAAACGGGTGCTGACAGCCATGCCGGACGGACTGGAAAACCAGATCATGAAACCCGTCAGCGAACACCTGGAACAACTCGCCGGCAAACTGCGCAAGCAACACAATATCAGCGTGGAAACCAACATCATCACCGGCCGGCCGGCGACTGCAATTGCCGAGCGCACGGGCGCCAGCCCTGCCATTGACATGATCGCCATTGGCCCGCACCGCAAGGCCATGTTGCGCAATGCCATCATGGGCACGACCGCCCAGAACCTGGTGCGTACCGCCGGCTGCAATACCCTGGTGGTCAAGAATGAACCCCGGGGCGACTACAAGCGGGTACTGGTGCCGGTGGACTTTTCCGATCATGCCCGCCAGGCGGTAATTGAAGCCCTGCGTATTGCACCCGATGCCAGCATTCATGTGGAGCACGTGTTTGAAGTGCCCTATGAACACTACGCCCTCTATGGCGCCATTGCCGAAGACGCAGCCGAAAGCGTACGCAGCGCCTCGGAGCAACAGGCACGTGAGGACATGGACGAGTTCATGCAGCGCCTGGCGCCGGAAATCGGGCGGCGTGAGGTTCATGCCGAAGTGCATCCTGGTTACCCGGCTGCAGACATAGACCGCCGGGCAGAAGAACTTGATGCCGACCTGATTGTTATGGGCGCTTTTGGTCAGTCGGACATTACCTATGCCCTGCTCGGCAGCGTGACGGTCAGTGTCATGCTCAACTCACCGCGGGACCTGCTCGCCATCCGGGTTTGATCACACGCGTGGCCGCGGTGTAAGGCTGACGCGCCACGACGGTTGTACCCGGGGGAATGAGCTGCGAATATTCGCTTCATCCACCCCCCTGACAACTGGCGGACACATGGACAAAATTCGCACGGCGGTCATCGGCGTCGGCTATCTGGGTCGCTTCCATGCCCAGAAATATGCCGATCTGCCGGAATCAGAACTAGTCGCGGTCGTCGATGTAGACGCCCGGCAACGCAATAATGTCGCGACCGAGCTTGATGTTCCGGGGCGCGAGGATTATCACGGCCTGGAACAGGAAGTCGATGCCGTCAGTATCGTAGTTCCCACTCGCTTCCACTATGAAGTCGCCCGGCATTTTCTTGACCACGGGGTGCATGTCCTGCTGGAAAAACCGGTGACCACCACAGTGGAAGAGGCGCGTGAGTTGATTGACCTGGCGGCCAAACGCGGCGCCTTGCTTCAGGTTGGCCATCTGGAACGCTTCAATGCCGCCTACCGTGAGCTGGAAGGGGCCATTCAGGACCCCATGTTCATCGAGTCACACCGCCTGGCACCCTTCAAGCCGCGCGGCACCGATGTCAGCGTGGTGCTGGATCTGATGATCCATGACATCGACATCATCCAGAGCCTGGTGCGCTCGCCACTGGAGAAAATCGACGCCAGTGGTGTGGGCGTACTGACCAGCGAGATTGATATTGCCAACGTGCGCCTTGGTTTCGCCAATGGCTGTGTGGCCAACGTCACTGCCAGCCGCGTCAGCCTCAAGAGCGAACGCAAGATGCGTTTTTTCCAGCGCGATACCTATGTCTCGGTAGATTTTCAGGAACGCAACCTGGCCATCTTCCGCAAGGGCGAAGGCGAGATGTACCCCGGCGTCCCCAATATCGCCAGCACCCAGTACAGCATGGATCAGCAGGACCCGCTGCGTGAGGAAATCGCCGCCTTTCTCGCCAGCGTGCGGGACAACACCCCGCCGCTGGTCACCGGCGAAGACGGCCTGCGGGCACTGGAAACCGCCATCCGCATCGGCGACCTCCTCGACGGGCAACGTCTGGGGTGAGCGGCAGAGCCGCTCACCCCAGACGCGTTTTAGGTGGTTACGTGATTAAGTGATTACGTTGTCGGCGTGTGACTTCGTCACACCAGATCAATTTGATTTGTGCGGCTGCGCCGCACTCATTCACGTAACCACTTAACCACCTAATCACTTAACCACGAAAACAAAATGATTCTCATTTTGTTTTCCGCGCGCGCGGATGGGCGCGGTCGTAGACTTCGGCGAGATGCTGGAAATCCAGGGGGGTATAGATCTGGGTGGTGCTGATATCAGCGTGGCCGAGCAACTCCTGCACTGCCCGCAGATCACCGCTGGATTCAAGCAGGTGACTGGCAAAAGCATGCCGCAACATATGCGGATGGACGCTTGAATCCAGCCCCTGCTGCCGCGACCAGTGCGCCAGCCGCGCCTGCACCGAGCGCCGGCTCAGCCGTTGCCCGCGTCGACTGACGAACAGAGCCAGCGTGTCTTCGCGGGCCAGTTCGCCACGCTGGGACAACCACTGACGCAGGGCCTTTACCGCCATTCGCCCCACCGGCACCACTCGGGTCCGCGAGCCCTTGCCGGTCACCCGCACCATGCCTTCGGCCAGGTCCACATCATTGATATCCAGCGACACCAGCTCGGCAAGTCGCAGGCCGGAAGAGTAGAACAACTCCATAATGGCGCGGTCACGGCAGGCCAGGGCATCATCATCACCCGCTTCCACCAGCGAGCCCACCTGGTCCGGATCCAGCACATCCGGCAGGCGTCTAGGGGCACGCGGGGCGCTGACCTGGGAAGCGGGGTTGCTGGCTATCTGACCCTCGCGAATCAAATAACGGAAAAAACTGCGAAGGGCCGACAGCAACCGTTGCAAACTCCGGGGGGAAAGCCCCTGGCGATGTGCCTCTCCCGCCATCGCGCGAACGTGATGCACATCCAGTTGCGACCAGTCCTCAAGGGCGTGACGCCGGCAATAATCTTCTACCCGAGCCAGATCACGACGGTAGGCGTCCAGGGTCCGCGGGGAGGTGCGCCGTTCATGACGCAGATAACTCTCGAAGCCGGTCAGCCACTTGCGGGCGTTGTCGTTCATTGCGCCTGTCGGCGACGCACATAAACGGCCGTGCCGACCAGTTCACCTATACGAGCCAGAAAATCGGTCCCCATGGCGGGGGTGAAGCGTTCTCGCTGATGGCTGCCAATCGCCAGCAAGCCCACCGGCTCGGGGGCCAGTAAAGGCACCAGCGCCGCAGAGGCAATCTTGCCGGCACTGTCGCCAAACAGCTTTTCCAGGCGCTGCGCATCAAATTCGCCGCAGCGCGGGCGCGCATTGGCCAGCAACCGCGGCAACCAGGGCGCCCAGGCCGCGTCTTCCGGGTCCACGTACCGGGCCGGCCCTTCGCGTTCACCGGCATGGCCAGCATCAAACAGCAACAAGGTCACGGCCTCGGCATCATAGCCGTCACGCAGACTGGCGTAGACTTTCTCCAGCGTCTGCGCCAGGGGCAGGGACCCCAGCAACCTGAGACCAAGCTGGTGCAACCGTGCCACCAGTGTTTCATTGTCACGGGCCACCTGCAGCAAATCCGCCAGCCTGGATTCCAGCACGCGGTTGCGTTCACGCAGTGTTCTGACCTGCCGCTCAACCAGCGATACCGCCCCTTCAGGCGCACGCGCAATATCCAGTTCAGCGAGCAAATCGGGGTGCTGATCAAGAAAATCGGGATGCTGTCGCAGGTAATCCACCACCTGCTCTGGCGCGATGCTGCTGTCGGGACTGACCCTGGACTCCGCCTGATTATTCATAATGAAGCATCACCTGGGTTGTTGAGCGAATTCATCACCGGATTCGATTCAGGATAACGCATAATCCAGACAAGGGCAGCACACGATTCACAACTCGATTTCTCCCTCGAACACCGTCGCCGCCGGACCCCGCATCCAGACCGGCTCACCCGGCCCCTGCCAGCTGACTTGCAGACGCCCTCCCGGCAGGTCCACGGCCACTTCCTGCGCCAGCAATTCCCACAATTGCCCCACGACCACCGCAGCGCAGGCTCCGGTACCGCAAGCCAGCGTCTCTCCCACACCCCGTTCATACACCCGCAAGCGGATATGCTCTGGCGAAAGCACCTGCATAAAGCCGGCGTTAACCCGGCGGGGAAAACGCTCATGCGACTCAATCAGCGGCCCAAGGCGCGCCACCGGCGCAGTGTCCACATCATCCACCCGCATCACCGCATGCGGATTGCCGAGGCCCACCACCCCGATCTGCAGTTGCTCCTCACCCGTCTCAAGCAGATAGACCGGCTGTTGCTTTTCGGCCACGAAGGGCACCGCCGACGGCGCCAGCACCGGCACCCCCATATCCACCCGAACCTGGTCGTCTTGCTCCAGATACAGGACCAGCGGCCCGCCCGCCGTACTCACGCGAACCCGGTTGCCGCTGAACAAGCCACGCTCGGTCACATAGCGCGCGAAACAACGGGCGCCATTGCCGCAATGCTCCACCTCGCCGCCATCGGCATTGAAGATGCGATAGCCAAAATCCGCTTCCGGCCCTGGCGGCGGCTCCACCATCAATACCTGGTCACAGCCCACGCCAAAGCGCCGGTCCGCCAGCCGGCGCAGTTGCACGGCATCAAGCGCCACCGGCTCACGGGTGGCATCAATGACCACGAAGTCATTGCCCAGCCCCTGCATCTTGGTAAATCGCAATCGCATAACTGGCATTGTAACCGCAACAGCATCCTGACGCGCTGGTATAGTGGCAGGCATTGTGCAGCCGGCGGATCCGTCTTTATAACCATGAAATACCGTGACCTGAGGGACTTCATCGAGGCGCTGGAGGCGCGCGGCGAACTCAAGCGCATTGCCGCCGAGGTGGATCCCTGCCTGGAGATGACCGAAATCTGCGACCGCACGCTGAGGGCCGGCGGGCCGGCGCTGCTGTTTGAAAACCCCCGGGGCAGCTCTATCCCGGTGCTGGGCAATCTTTTTGGCACGCCGGAAAGAGTCGCCCTGGGCATGGGCGCCGAAGACACATCGGCCTTACGCGAAATCGGCGAACTGCTGGCCTTCCTGCGCCAGCCGGAACCACCGGGGGGCATGCGCGATGCCTGGGAAAAACTGCCCGTCATGCGCAAGATTCTCGACATGGCGCCGCGCAGCGTCCGCAAGCCCGCCTGCCAAAAACATGTGCTTGAGGGCGATCAGGTCGACCTCTCGCAGCTCCCCATTCAGACCTGCTGGCCCGGCGACGCCGGACCGCTGATCACCTGGGGCCTGGTGGTCACCCGCGGACCGGGACAAAAACGCCAGAACCTGGGCATCTACCGCCAGCAGGTGATCGGCCGCAACCGGGTCATCATGCGCTGGCTGGCCCATCGTGGTGGCGCCCAGGACTTTCGCGACTGGCAGCAGGCGCATCCTGGCGAACCCTTCCCGGTGGCGGTCGCACTGGGCGCCGACCCGGCCACGATTCTGGGTGCGGTCACCCCGGTCCCGGATACGCTCTCGGAGTATGCCTTTGCCGGGTTGCTGCGCGGCGCCCGCACCGAACTGGGCAAGTGCCTGGGCCCGGACCTGCAGATTCCGGCCAGCGCCGAATTCGTGCTGGAAGGCCATATCCACCCTGATGACGAGGCCCCGGAAGGTCCCTTCGGAGATCACACCGGCTATTACAACGAAGTGGAAAACTTCCCGGTCTTTACCATTGATCGCATTACGCATCGCGAGAAGCCGATTTACCACAGCACCTATACCGGCCGCCCCCCCGATGAGCCGGCCATCCTCGGGCTGGCGCTCAATGAGGTATTCATCCCGCTGCTGCAAAAGCAGTTCCCGGAAATTATAGACTTCTACCTGCCACCGGAAGGCTGCTCCTACCGCATGGCGGTTATCTCCATGCGCAAGCAGTACCCGGGTCATGCCAAGCGGGTGATGATGGGGGCCTGGTCCTTTTTGCGCCAGTTCATGTACACCAAGTTCATCATCGTGGTCGACGACGATGTGAACACGCGGGACTGGCAGGATGTGATCTGGGCCATCACCACCCGCATGGACCCGCAGCGCGATACGGTGATGATCGACAACACCCCCATTGATTACCTGGATTTTGCCTCGCCGGTCTCCGGACTCGGCAGCAAGATGGGAATGGACGCCACCACCAAGTGGCCGGGCGAGACCACCCGCGAGTGGGGCACCCCCATCGCCATGTCCGACGAAATCAAACAACGCGTCGACGACATCTGGGAAAATTTATAAACACGTTATTACGTGATTACGTGATTACGTCGCGGGAAAGACTGTT
>PWYF01000027.1 GCA_003567955.1 Thiotrichales bacterium | reverse complement strand
CCGCCACTGGGCATATAGCGGACTTCGGGGTCGACCCCCAGATTGCCGATCAGGATAACCTTGTTAACGCCTCTTGCCATGACCTTGATACTCCCTGTTTATTTTGGCGGTGCGCACAATCGTTGTAAGAGTGTAACCGGCCCCGCAATGTGTGTCACAGATCAACGCCCCAGCAATATCCGGGGAGCATAGCTTAGCAGGCGCGGGTTTTTCCGCCAGAGCCGGAATGACTGGCGTAATTTACCGCGGGCGGCGCGATGCTGGCCCACGTGTGAGAGCTCCCGCGCATGCCGGAGAAGATAAACTGCGTGCTCGCGTGGCCGGGCTTCCAGTTCGGCCCGGTGTTTGTCATAAAATCGCTGCCAGCCCACAACACGAGCCTGACTGTTTCGTGAAAGTCGCTGTCCGCCAGCCTCGTAGCTTTTGCATGCCAGAAGCTGCATTACCGAGGCGAATTCATACTTCCGCGCCAGGCGAAGATACAGGTCAAGATCCTGCCGGACCGGCAGGTTTTCATCAAATCCGCCAATATCGAGCAGAGCCTGGCGACGCACCATCACGGTGGAAAGCTTCGGGGCCCGACCACGGGTCTTGCCCAGCAGCGCTTCGAATACCGTGCCCTGCATCTTCGGCAACACCTTGCGGGGGCGCAGACGCCGCGGCTTCATATCATAAAACCCGGTATCGACCAGAGCCACTGAAGGCGGCGAACGATCCAGCAGGGCCACCTGCTCTGCCAGCTTCTCCGGCAGCCACTGTTCATCATCGTCGAGAAAGGCCATGTACTCACCACGCGCCTCACTCATGCCGGCATTGCGTGCGCCGCCGCCGCCCAGTGAATGCGGGTTGACCCGATAAATCAGTCGCGGATCATCAAAACGGGCGTTGAGCGCCTGCACCGTGGCGAGCTGCTCGGGGTGACCCACGCCGTTATCATCCACCACCACCAGCTCAAAATCTGTGAATGTCTGCGCCAGCACACTTTGCACCGCTCGACATAAGAGCTGAGGACGCCTGAAAGTGGCGATAATTACGGTGCAGCGTACTGTCATAATGCGCTCAAACAGCCTCGGGTAAACGGGAAACTCTACAGACCGGCCTGTCAGTTGCCAATTCCGGAGCGAAACACTCCCCGGCTGTTGTGCAGCCAGGGCGACAAATGCACTGCCGAAGGCAACACCTCCAGTGGGTCGCAACATCGCAAACGCAAATCATCATGGGCGCCGGTCATGACTCCCACACCCCCAACCCGCGCTGCCCTGGCCATATTGAGATCATGCACCGAGTCCCCCACCATCAGAGCCCGGCCGGCCGGCACACCCGTCTCGGCCAGTATTTCTTCAAGCATGGCAGGATGCGGCTTGGCCAGGCGTTCGTCCGCACAACGTACACTTTCGAAATACACTGACAAACCGGTCTGATCAAAAGCCTTGTCCAGTCCCTCCCGGCTCTTGCCAGTCGCCACCGCCAGGCGCAGGCCAGACAAATGCAGCTCGGCAAGCAACTCCCGCACGCCGGCAAAAGGCGCCGCGGCCTCCGGGCCTGCCGACAAATAGCGATCCCGGTAGGCCGTGACCATCCGGGCGATCAGATCAGGATCCTGTTCGCCGGGGAAAAGTTGCGACAAGGCATCGCCCAGGCCCAACCCGATCACATCACGCGCCCTTGCCTCATCCGGCACCGGGAGGCCGGCATCCGCCGACGCGCCTTGCATGCACGCCACAATATGGCCCACCGAATCCACCAGCGTGCCATCCCAGTCAAAAACAACCAGTTCGGGCTGCGTCATGACCGACCTTGCTCCAGCTTGTCCAAAACCGCGCGCAAATCTTCATCGAGTGGCGCACTGAATACCTGCATGTCACCCGCCTGGTCAGGCAACTCCAGGTAATGGGCGTGCAGAAACATCCGCTTCAGCCCCGCCTGGCGCAACTGCCGATTCAGATCGGGGTCACCATAACGACTGTCGCCGGCCAGCGGATGGCCGGTATGGGCCGCGTGCACCCGGATCTGATGCATGCGACCGGTATCAATGGTGACTTCCATCAGCGTCAACCCCGACAGACGCTGCAGAACCGTGAAATGCGACACGGCCTCTCGCGCATTGACTGCGGACGCATCCGCAACCACGTCGCGTTCACCCTGCGCCAGGCGTTCACGGGCAACCGGCACATCAACCGTTTGCAGGGTTTGTGGCCACTCACCCGCCACCAGGGCCAGATAGCGCTTGATACAACGACGATCACGGAACGCGCTGTTCAACCACTTTAACGCGCCGCGATGTTTGGCCATCACCAGACAACCACTGGTCCCGCGATCCAGCCGATGCGCCAGGTCCAGTTGCTGCCAGGCGGGCCGGGCCTGACGCAGTGCTTCAATGACGCCCCCGCTCAGCCCGGTGCCCCCGTGCACTGCCACGCCAGCCGGCTTGTTCAGCACCAGCAGGTCATCATCCTCATGGATCACACGGGCAGGCAGTGCCCTCACCAGCCCCTCAGGTACCGTCGACGCGGGCTCACGCGTGCGTACCGGCGGCACCCGCACCACATCGCCCGCACGCAAGCGATAATTCGGCCGCACCCGACCCCGGTTCACACGCACCTCGCCCTTGCGCACAATTCGGTAAATCAGGCTGCGGGGGGCACCCCCAAGATAGCCGATCAGATAATTGTCCAGACGCTGGCCATCCCGGTCCGGCCCGACCTCGATGTGCTCGACCTGTGCTGCGCGCTGTACCAATGGCTTATCCGCAATTCCGGCTGCAAAGCGCCATTCTACAACACCGCGCCGCGAACAATTGAAGCCGGGGCCCTTGACTGATATATTCGGGACATCAGGGTGTTCGCGCCAAAAGCTGGAGTTCATCCTGAAAATGACGGGCTGAAAAAAAGCAGCCCGGGCCAGAGTTTTACCGGAGGCTGGATTGTTTGCGCCCGGCCTCGCGAAAGAGTGTACTGCGACGCGGTGTTAATAACCGGCAGAAACACTTCCGTGACGACACGGAGTCCGCGACCCTGACCAGGGTCACGCGTCAGATTCGCGCAAGGCGCATGGGCAACAGCCTTCACATTAAGCGCCGCCTGTCCCCAAAAAGGACGTGAGCGGAACAATTTGAAATGACAGCGCTCCCGCGTTCCGCGTTTGAGCTCGCGTCATTGTCCGCTGCACATCAAGGTAGCCGCATGAATTCGGCGCCGTGCACCGAACATACAGCCTGCATGGCCTGTGTCTGACACCAGGCCCTGTTACGCCCGGCGCGATACCAGGGCGGATCCGCGGCGGTAGAGCGCCAACCGGATCTGACAATATGAAAAGAATGCTGATTAACGCAACTCAGCCCGAGGAGTTGCGTGTTGCTCTTGTTGACGGACAACGTCTCTATGACCTTGATATCGAGGTCCCCTCACGCGAACAGAAAAAGGCCAATATCTACAAGGGCCGTATTACTCGCGTCGAACCCAGCCTGGACGCCGCCTTCGTTGATTACGGCGCTGACCGTCACGGCTTCCTGCCCATCAAGGAAGTCGCTCGCAGTCTGTTCAGGGAAGGCACCGACAGTGACGAAAATGGCCGCGTCAGCATCCAGGAGGCGCTGAAAGAAGGCCAGGAGATTGTCGTTCAGGTCGAGAAGGAAGAACGCGGCAACAAGGGCGCCGCGCTGACCACTTTTATCAGCCTCGCAGGCCGTTTTCTGGTTTTGATGCCGAACAACCCCCGTGCTGGCGGCGTTTCGCGCCGCATCGAGGGCGAGGATCGCGACGAGATCAAGGAAGCCCTGCGCAATCTCGATATCCCCGAAGGCATGGGTCTGATCGTGCGTACCGCCGGTGTCGGTCGCAACATCGAAGAACTCAAGTGGGATCTCGAATACCTGCTGCACCTGTGGGAAGCGATTGAAGGCGCCGCCACCGACCGCAAGGCCCCCTTCCTGATCTACCAGGAAAGCAACGTCATCATCCGCGCCTTGCGGGATCATCTGCGCAACGATGTCAACGAAATACTGATTGACGACGCCGGCGTCTATGAGCAGGCGCGCGAGTTCATGTCGCAGGTCATGCCGCAAAACATGCAGCGGCTGAAACTGTATGAAGACGTTACTCCGCTGTTCACGCGCTACCAGATCGAAAGCCAGATCGAAACCGCATTTAACCGTGAGGTCCGTCTGCCTTCCGGTGGCGCCCTGATTATTGATCACACCGAGGCCTTGACCTCAGTGGACATCAACTCCTCACGCGCAACCAAAGGCGCGGATATCGAACAGACCGCCCTGCAGACCAACCTGGAAGCGGCGGACGAAGTTGCTCGCCAACTGAGGCTGAGGGATCTAGGCGGACTGTTGGTCATCGACTTCATCGACATGACACCCATGCGCAATCGCAAGGAAGTCGAAGACCGCCTGCGCGATGCGCTCAAGGCCGACCGTGCGCGGGTACAGATCGGACGCATCTCGCGTTTCGGTCTGCTGGAAATGTCACGTCAGCGTCTGCGGCCCTCCCTGGGCGAATACAGCCAGATTGTCTGCCCCCGTTGTAACGGGCAGGGCACCATCCGCAGCGTGGAGTCACTGTCCCTGTCGATCCTGCGCCTGATCGAGGAAGAGGCAATGAAGGAACGCACCGGCCGCGTTGTGGCTCAGGTGCCGGTTCCTGTAGCCAGCTTCCTGCTGAACGAAAAACGCGACATGATCGGCGCCATTGAGGAACGCTGCACGGTAGGCGTGTTGCTGGTGCCCAATCCGCACCTGGAAACACCGCATTACCTGATCCAGCGCCTGCGCGACGATGAGATTGATGCCGACACCTCCTCCACCCGGGCCAGCTACACCCTGGCCGAGCGTGATCTGATTCCCGACGACCCCATGTTGCAGGGCCCCGTCCATGCCGTGGAAGCGGAAAAACCGGCGGTGGAAAGTATCCGTCCCGCCACCCCGGCGCCACAGCCCGGCAGCCAAGCTCCGGCCAGCGCCGGCAGTCAGGGGCCCGGTTTGTTTGTGCGCATCTGGCAAGCCCTGTTCGGCGCCTCGGATGAGCAGGAGAAGACGCGGGACACACGTCAGAAATCATCCGGCGGCCGCGACGATAGCAGCAAGAATCGCGACAATCAGCGCAATCAACGCAACCAGCGCGATGGCAATCGCAACCGTAGCCGGGGCGGACGTAACCGCGGTGGCGGCGGCGCACGCCGCGGCAGCGGTGACGGCGGTCAGGAGCGCGGCGACGACAAGCGTCGTAATGAAAGCAATGCCGATGCCCGCAAGCAGCAACAGGACAAGCCCCGGGCCAAAGCCGAGTCCAGCGACCAGCCCCAGAGCAAGGGCCCGTCCCAGGAGTCCGGCCAGGGCGGCCAGCAGCAAAGTGGCGAAGGCACCGGTGGCACCGGACGCAGCCGACGCGGAAGACGCGGTGGCCGACGTCGTCGTCGGGGGGGTAACCGTGGAGGTGATGGCGATAGCAGCCAGAACCAGAACAATCGCCAGGCCACCACGGACAGTACCGGCCAGGACGCATCCGGACAATCAGATCAACAGTCCCCCGGCGCCAGCCAGAGCGCGTCAGCCGGGCAGGATCAGAAGCCGGCAACCGATGCGCACCCGGGCCGTGATGCCGGTGGCTCATCGAACCAGGGCAGCAGCGGCACCAGCCAAAGCCCGTCCCCGGTGCAGGATCAAAACCCGGCTGCTGATACGCAAGCAGGCCGTGATGCCAGTGGCGCAGCAGACCAGAGCAGAGGCGCCAGCCCGGCGCCCGGAGAAAAGCCCGCGCCGGCGCAAACAGCGGCTCCTGCAAGCGGCAGCCAGAGCGAAGACAAGGCCAGTCCTGCCGAGAACAAAGCCGAGCCGGCGCCTGCCACACCAAAGCCCGCGCCGGCGGACAAACCGTCAGTATCGGAAGATAACCGGGGCAATCAGGACACCCGCGCCGAGGCGGATACGCCAAAACCGGCGGCGCCCGTCAGCGACAACAAGGATGACAAGCCGCGTTCAGATGAGGACAAGGCCTGAGGGTTGAACAATTCGGCATGCTCCGGGCTGCGCGCCGTCAGTCGCGCAGCCCGGGGCGTATCGCCTCGATCAGCCCTTCGCTGGCTTCCTCGATCATGTCGAACACGCGCAGGAAGCCGGTATCGCCACCGTAGTAGGGATCCGGCACCGAACGTGCCAGAGGCGCCTCGGCAAAGTCCATCAGCAGGCCCAGATGCCCGCTGAACTGCGGCGGCTGGAGTAACTCCAGGGCTTCAAGATTGTGCTCATCCAGCGCCAGGATGTACTCGAATCGGCTGAAGTCGGTCGCCTCCACCCGCCGGGCACGCAGACCGGAAAGATCAATGCCACGCTCAAGCGCCACCTGCATGGCCCGCTGATCAGGCGGATGCCCAATGTGATAACCATGGGTGCCGGCCGAATCCACCTCGACCCGATCACTCAGGCCATGCCGGTCCAGCGTATGTCTGAAAATGCCTTCCGCCGTCGGTGAACGGCAGATATTCCCCATGCACACAAAAAGCACAGAAGACATGGCTGTCTTCTCCTTAATCTTCGTCAGCCAGCGCCGCCTCGGCCCGCGCAATATCTTCCTCGGTATCCACACCGGGGCCAGGCAGTTCCAGCGCATCACCCACATGAATCTTCATGCCATTCCACAACGCCCGCAACTGCTCCAGGGATTCCTGGCGCTCGGGTTCCGCCACAGGCAATGAAGTAAACGCCAGCAAGGCATCCACGCGGTAGGCATACAGACCCATATGCCTCAGCCAGATCCCGGCCGGCATGCCGGCATCGATGGAAAAACCGCCGTCGCGGTAATAGGGGATGGGCGCGCGACTGAAATACAGGGCGTGTTCATGACAATCCCGCACCACCTTGACGACATTGGTGTCCAGAATCTCCTCGGCGGTGCCTACATTGGTACACAGCGTGGCAATGCGGGCCTCACGCTGCTGCTCCAGATTGGCCGCGACACGCTTGATATTAGTGGCGGGCATGACCGGTTCATCGCCCTGCAGATTCACCACGATGCTGTCTTTTTTCCAGCCCCGCTCACGAGCTACCTCGGCAATGCGGTCGCTGCCGGACTGATGTTCGGGATCTGTCATGCAAACATCGCAGCCAAAACCGCTGACGGTTTCCGCCACCACTTCATGATCGGTGGCCACCACCACCTCGTCAGCGCCACTTTCACGCGCCCGCTGGCATACGTGCCAGATCATCGGTTTGCCCGCAATCAGGCGCAACGGTTTGCCCGGCAGACGCGAGGCACCATGACGCGCCGGAATCACAACCCTGAAGCTCATTTGTTTTGCTCCATTTCTTCCACGGACAACGTGCGTGCCTCATCTTCAAGCATCACCGGAATCCCGTCGCGAACCGGATAGGCCAGCCTGCAGGCCCGGCAGTGCAGCTCCCCGGCGCCGGACTCCCAGGTCAGTCGCCCCTTGCATATGGGGCAAACGAGAATATCCAGTAATTTTCTGTTCATCACGCCTTCTCCGGAATTTCAGGCCGCTGTCCGAGCCCGTCGAGCAAGCGCTGGCGGGCAACCGGAGGCAATTCGGCCGCCACCGGCACATACCAGCAGCGGCCATCGGCAAAGTCGGCACATTTTACCGCGTCTTTCTCGGTCATGACGATGGCCGCATCATCATCAAAGTGCAAGTCGGCCGAGTCATAGCGGTGATGATCGCCAAACACATGCTCATGCAAAACCGCGCCGGGAATCTGACGCAGGTGAGCAAAAAAACGTTGGGGGTGACCGATACCGGCCACCGCATGCAGGGTCTGCCTGGCAAAAGCCGACAGTGGCTGCTCGCGGCCATCCGCCAGATTCACTGCCCTGTCCCCCGCCAGGCGCATCACCAGCGCCTCATCAAACCGCCCGGTGGCCGGCTCACCATTGATGACCCGGGCATCTACCCGCTGCAATCGGCTCACCGGCTCGCGCAGAGGGCCGGCCGGGAGCAAACGGCCATTCCCCAGGCCGCGAGCGCCATCGATCACCACCCACTCCAGCGTACGCGCCAGACGATGATGCTGCAGGCCATCATCGCTGATAATCACATCAACATCATGACTTGACAGTAACAACCGTGCATCGGCCACGCGGTCAGGGCCACTGACCACCGGACAACCGGCACGGCGCGCCAGCAACAGAGCCTCATCGCCGACGCGCCCTGCCGGGTCATCCTGTGCCACCGCACGCGCTTCACGCCCCCCCTCGCGGCCATAACCGCGGGTGATAATGCCGGGACGCCAGCCGGCTTCGCGCAAAACCTGCGCCATCCAGATCACCAGCGGCGTCTTGCCCGTGCCGCCCACCGTGATATTGCCCACCACCACCACCGGCACCGGCAACACAGCCGGCCGACGCAAACCCGTGCGCCAGGGCAAGGCATGCAAGGCGGCCAGACCACCATAGATCACCGACAGCGGCCACAGTAACAGGCTGCCGGGCGCATCTTCATACCAGCACCGGTTAAGCCAGGCTTCCAGCCATTTTCGCGCCGCCATCAGGCACTACTCCGGGGCGCGAGCGGCTTCATCGCCAGGCGAGTCCTCACCGCTGTTCGGATCACTGAACTGCACTGCATGCAGCGCCGCGTAATGCCCCCCGTGAGCGAGCAGATCCTCATGTTGCCCCTGTTCCACCACCTGGCCATCGTGCATCACCACGATCAGATCCGCCTTCTCAATGGTGGACAGGCGATGCGCGATCACCAGGGTCGTGCGTTCGGCCATCAGCCGCTCCAGCGCGCCCTGGATTGCCCGCTCGGACTCGGTATCCAGGGCCGAGGTCGCCTCGTCCAGAATCAGGATGGGGGCCTGCTTGAGCAGCGCGCGGGCAATCGCCAGACGCTGGCGCTGGCCGCCGGAAAGCATCACACCATTCTGGCCGATCAGGGTATCCAGCCCCTGTTCCAGTGTTTCAATGAACTCCCAGGCGTTTGCTGCACGCGCGGCCTCCTCAATATCGGCCCGGCTGACCCCGCCCGTACTGCCGTAGGCGATATTGGCCGCCACCGTGTCATTGAACAGGGTGACATTCTGATCCACCAGGGCAATCTGGCTGCGCAGATCCGACAGCCGATACTCCCTGACATCATGACCATCCAGCCGGATCAAACCGGACCGGGGATCATAGAAACGCGGCAGCAGGCTCACCAGGGTGGACTTGCCGCTGCCGGAACGGCCCACAAACGCCACGGTCTGGCCCGGTCTGATCGCCACGCTGACACCGCGCAGGGCCGGCACAGTAGCCGCGTCATAAGTAAAACTGACGTTTTCAAAGCGAATATCCCCGCGGGCACGTTCCAGCTGACGCGTACCGGCATCATGCTCCGGCGCAGTATCCAGCAACTGGAAAATACTTTGTGCGGCCGCAATGCCTTTTTGCAGCTGGGCATTCACCGTGGTCAGATGCCGCAGTGGTTGCAGCAGCCCCATCATCGCGCCCATGAAGGCCGCGAATATCCCGGGGGTCATATCCTCGATCATGGCATCCGAAGTCGCCATGAAGACGATGGCAGCAACCGCCCAGCCGGCAATAAACTGCACCGCCGGGGTACTGCCCGCCTTGGTGGCGAGAAACTTCATGTTCAGCCGGCGATTGCGTTCGTTGATCGTCTCGAACTGACGCCGCTCGTGATCCTCGGCGCCAAAAATCTTGATCTCGCGATTAGCGCCAATCACCTCACCACTGGACTGGGTCACATCCCCCATGGAATGCTGGATGCGGCTACTGACCTTGCGAAACCGCCGCGTCACGTAGCGAATCAACAGCGCAATCGGCGGCGCTACAATCAGTGAAAACAGGGCCAGCTTGAAATTGAGGTAAAACATCAGGCCCAGCAGCCCGATCACCATCACCGTGTCACGAATAATCACCGTCACTGCATCGGTGGTGGATTGCGCGACCTGTTCCACATTGTAGGTCAGCCGCGAAAGCAACTGCCCGGTGGTGTGTCGATCATAGAAGGCGGTGGGCAAACGCATCAGATGCCCGAACAGGTGCGCCCGCAAATGCTTGATCACCTGCCGCCCGATATAGCCCATCCCGTAGGCCGAGCCGAAATTCCCCAGCCCGCGCACCAGAAACAGGCCCAGAATCGCCACCGGCATGATGCGGATAATATCCGGGTCGCGTTCCACAAAACTGCCGTCGAGCAGCGGCTCCACCAGCCATACCAGCGCCGTGTTGCTGCCGGAATACACCACCATGGCCAGCGCCGCGAAAATGAATACCCGCCAGTAGGGGAAGGCATAGCCCAGCAGGCGCCGATATATCCGCAACGCAGAGCGGTCAAGCGGATCAACGCCCGGACTCATTGCCCCTCATCCACAGGTTCGGCGGTCTCGATCACAATATTGACAAAGCCCATCTGCCCGGCCACATCCAGCACCCTCACCACCGACTGATGCGATGTGCGCGCATCAGCGCGCACCCGCAGGGGCTGATCGCGATCATCGCCGGCAATCTGGCTCAGTGCCCGCAGCACCGTAGCGCGCTGCGGATTGACCACTTCCTGTTCATTGATGAAATAGCGACCATCGGCGTCGATGACCACTTCAATCCCGGGTCGCCCCTCGGCCGCCTCGGCAGCAGCTTCGGGCAACTGGATCTGCAACTCCGAATCACGCACAAAACTGGTCGTGACCATGAAAAAGATCAGCAGCAGGAACACCACATCAATCAGCGGCGTAAGATTGAGCTCAGGCTCCTCGGCTGCGTGTGGCCGGATATTCAAGCCCGGCCCCCCCGTTCCGCATAGATTGCATCCAGCAGGCGCGTGGCCTCGTGCTCCATGCCCAGCACCAGCTCATTGACCTTGCCCCGCAGGTAGCGATAGAAAATCAACGAGGGGATCGCCACTGACAAACCCGCAGCAGTGGTAATCAGGGCCTCGGAAATCCCCCCCGCCAGCACCGCCGGGTTGCCCACCCCGTACTCGGTGATGGCAAAAAACACCTTGATCATACCGATCACGGTGCCCAGCAGCCCCAGCAGCGGAGTGATGGCAGCAATGGTGCCCAGGGTATTGAGATAACGCTCAAGTTCGTGCACCACCTGTCGTCCGGCATCCTCAATGCGCTCCTTGACCGCATCGCGCTCCAGATGCAGGTTGGCCAGGCCCGCCGCCAGCACCTGCCCCAGTGGAGAGCCACGTCGCATTCCGTCCAGCGCCTTGTTGTCGAGCTTGTTGCCCCGGTGCAGCTTCCAGGCGCTCGCCGCCAGATCCGGCGGCAGAATCTGCTCACGCCGCAACGCCCACAGGCGCTCGGCAAATATCGCCAGAGCCAGCAGTGAACACAGCAGTATCGGGCCCATCAAAAAGCCGCCTGCGCTGATGATCTCCCACATAGTCTGATATCCCGGTCAGTGATTGCCTGATACAGACGGCATGATACGCGATTCCCGCAACCGGCCGAAATCTCCATTAAGGAAACGCTGATTAATTCGTCACGTCTCAGCGGGTCGGCAATTGATGCCACAAACGCCGGCCACCCGGCACCGAGGCATAGTGCTGCGGCGGCGCGCTGCCGGCCAGGTGCCAGGTCAGCGCACCCGGGCCCGGACGGGGTGGTGGTAACAGGCGGTGCTGACAAGCCAGCAACCGCGCCAACGGCCCGTCCAGGGCTTCGCCGTACATCACCACCGCATCTGCCCGCGCATGCTGGCCGGTTCGCAGCAGCCAGCGCTGCCCCGCCTCCCCCAGCTCACCGGCCAGCAGCAACACGGGGCCGTCATCCAGGGCCACCTCCACCACACAGGCTGCTGCCGTCCCGGGACGATCCCAGCCCGGCGGCGGATGCAATACACGCAGATGCATATCACCCGGTCGGCGACGCATCCCGGCCACACAGGCGCGTGTACCAGCGGGTTGCCACGGCGCCTGCCCGCCCCACCACACGAACTCACCAGCCAGCAATGGCACCAGACGTGACCAGCCACCACTCGCCTCCGGCCCGGCATGGCTGACCACCATCTGTCTGACGCCCGCTTGCGATGCCGTCAGCATCGCGGCCAGTTCGCGCCCCCCACCATGGGGGCCCACCCAGGCGGGAGGGCCGGTGTCATACACCAGAGTCGCATTGGCGCTGCGCACGATGACGGCCTGCCCACCCGGCGCCAGATCAGGAAAAGTCACTGCCAGCACCCCGCCCGGAAGGCCTTTCGGCAACCACAGCGCGACCAGCATCAGGGCCAGGGCGCACCAACGCCCCGGCAGGGCCCCCGGCCCCAACATAATCAACAGCGCCAGCACCAGCAACGCAATCCGCCAGGTCGACGGTGCCGGCCATTCCGGCAACTGTTGCGACAGGCTGGCCAGCCACGCCAGCAACGGCCACAAGCCATTCACCAGCGTTGCCGCCAGTTGCAACAGTAACGCCCCGCCGGGCTCCCACATGCCAAGCAACAGCGTGCCCGACAAGGCCAGCGGCACCACCAGCACCCCGAACAGTGGCACCGCCACCAGATTGGCCAGCACCCCTGCCCAGGCAACAGTGTCAAAGAAGAGCAGGGTCAGCGGCGCCAGCCCCAGCGCCAGACGCCACTGCACCGCCACCAGGCTTGCCACCTTCCCGGGCGTCTGCAACCGCCCGCCCAGGGAATAAACGATCCATGCCACCGCCGCGAAGGACAGCCAGGTGCCCGGCGCCAGTGCCGCCAGCGGATCAATCATCAGCACCGCCGCCAGGGCCAGGGCCAGCACTCGCCAGGGCGTGCCCAGCCAACCCTGCCACACGGCCAGCAAGGCCACCGCAAGCATAATCAGCGCGCGCTGTGTGGGTATTGAGAAGCCCGCCAGCAGAGCGTAAGTGGCCGCCGCCAGCAAGGCAGGAAAGATCGCGGCCCGCTGGGCCGGCAAAACCAGCGTCGCGGCCGGCCACAGACGCCACAGACCTCGCCCCAGCAACAGCACCAGCCCCGCCACCAGCCCCACATGCAAACCGGAAATCGCCATCAGATGATTGGTGCCCGTGGCGGTCAACACCCCCCAGGTCGCCGGCCGCATGCCGCCACGATCACCAATCACCAGCGCCCGGATAATGGGCTCCTGCGGGTGATCTCCCAGCACTGCGGTAACCCGCTCGCCGATGCGCCCGCGCCAGGCCGACAAGCCACCCGGTCCGCTGGCCAGCAGTTGCGCTTCACCCCGCACCCGGGCCGAGGCCCGCAGACCCTGGCGGAAGCGCCAACCTTCACTGTCAAACCCGCCCGGATTGTGGCGCGTACGCGGCGCTTCCACCTCGAGATCCAGCCGCCACAATTGCCCCGGCCGGATCAATTGCGGCGCCCCGAACCAGCTCACACGCAGGCGATCCCCCGGCGCCAGCGGACGCTCAGCCTCAGCCACCGACACCACCTGCAGGTCAAAGCGCGCCCGGGCATCCCGCATTTCGGGGAGGGAAACCACCGTGCCTGTCACGGTAAGCTGATGCGCCGGTTCAAACGGCGCGCCCACCAGGGCCAATTGCCGTTCGGCCTGCCAGACGGCCCAGCCGCTCCCCGCCAGCCCTGCGATCAGAACCAGAGCGGGCATACGGCCCCGGGGCCAGCGCCGGTGGCCTGCGGCCAGCAGCAATAGAGCAAGGGCGGGCGGGGCATAGCCCCACAGCGGAGGGAGAACAGGCAACCAGAGCGTGGCGAGCACGCCGGCGGCAAAAGCAAGCAATACGGCCGTCATCGAAGCCTCCCTGCTTCGAATAAACACTTAAGTCTTAAGTCT
>PWYF01000005.1 GCA_003567955.1 Thiotrichales bacterium | reverse complement strand
ATCGCACCGGCACCGGCCAGGTTGAAGCTGGTCTTGTCCCCGCCGACGGATCCGGAACCCGACGCGGCGAAGGCCAGTGCGGTGATCGATCCGGCGGCCCTAGCGGTGACCTCGACGTCACCGGACGCCGTGACGGTCGCGTCCTCGATGAGCGCGGCGACGTGGCTCTCGATCTCGCTGATGGCGACCGAGGCGCCGAAGCTCAGCCCGGTGCTGCTGCCACGGCTGAACACGACGCTGACCGCGCCCGCGTCCGCGTCGATGGTGGAGTCGTTGCCAGCGGTGACGACGACGTCACCGCCCTCGGCCTCGACGTCGACGTCCCCGGTGATCCTGGCCTGGACCGAGGCATCGATCGCGTTGACCATCACGGTCCCGGCGGCGGTGAGGTTGAACCCGCCGCCCTTGGTGGTGTTGACGCTTCCAGCGATGCCGAGACCCTCGGCGGTGATCGTGGCCGTGCTGCTCGCTTCGACGCGGATGCCCGTGCCTGCGGTCACCGGTGCGTCGTCGATGGCGGCGGTGACACGGCTGGTGACCTCGTTGACGGAGACGGCAGCCCCCAAGGTGACACCGTTGGTCTTCTCCTTGCCGCTGGTGGTGATGGTCGCCGCCCAGGCGGTGTTGTCGGCGGAGATCTCGGCGGCGTCGGTCGCGGTGACGGTGACGTCGCCGCCAGAAGTGACGTCGACCCCGTGGATCCGGGCGGTGACGGTCGAGTCGATGAGGTTGATGGCGACCGAGCCGGCACCGGTGGCCTTGAACTTGCTACCGCTCTCGCCTTGGCTTCCACCACCCCCACCGCCACCGGAGCCCGCGGCCGGGGTCGAGGAGGAGCCACCCGAGGACCCGTCGCTGCCGGAGGTGCTGGTGGTGCCGGGCACCTCGTCCTTCACCTGGCTCGGGATCTTGCGGTCGGTGGTCAGCGCTCCGACGACCGACTGCGCGATGATGTTCGGGCTGGAGGTGGCCTCGACGGTCAGGGACCCGACAGCGGTCACCGCGACGCGGGTGGGTGCGTCCGGGTCCGGCGGGTCCGGCACAAGTGGACCCGCGGTGATCTCCGCGACGACGGCGGTGTCGATGTCGTTGTAGGAGACCGAGACACCGATGGTGAAGGAGCTGCCCTTCGCCTTGGTCTCAGCGGCGGCGCCCGCGTCGGCGTCGATCGAGGAGTCGTCCGAGGCCAGCACGGAGATGTCACCGTTCGCGTGGAGCGCGGAATCGATGACCCTCGCCTCGACCGTGATGCTGATGATGTTGGCCGAGCCGCTCCCGGCGCCGGTGAACGCGAACCCGGGCTTGCCGTTCGTCCCACCCGAACCGCTCTTGCCGCCCTTGGTCGAACCGGTCTTGCCGCTACTCGACTCCTGCAGGGTCCCGCCCTCGGCACTGGTCTCGACGGTGATGGTCGCCTGCTCGGAGGCCTCGACGACGATGTTCCCGTCGGTAGCCCTCAGGTCCGAGTCGACGACGGTGGCGGCGACTGCAGCGGCGATGTCGTTGAAGGCGAAGCTCGCGCCGATCGTGACGGCGGTCTTGTCCGCGGGGACCTTGTTGATCGCGTCGGCCGTGGCCTTGGCGGTGATGGTGCTGACATCGGATGCGGACACGGTCACCGAGGCGGCGGAGACCATCGTGTCGACGATCCGGGCCGTGACGGTTGCGTCGATCGTGTTCCCGGAGCCGGCGCCGGAGAAGGTGCCCTGGAAGCCACCCTTGTTGTTCTCGGACGTGGTCGGTTCGTCGTTCTCGTCCTTGTCCTCCTCAGCCTTGCCGGTCACACCCGAGTTGCTGTCGACGGTGATCACGGTCTGGCTGTCGGCGTCGACCAGGACGGCGCCCTTGGCCTCGACCTTGCCGCCGAGCAGCTCCGCGGTGACCGTGACATCGATCAGGTTCACGGCGATCGAGGCGCCGATGCCGACGATCGCTGCGTCCTTGGTCTCCGAGGTCGCGGTGGTGTCGATGCGGACCTGTGAGGCCGCGGTGACCTCGACGTCGCCGCCGTCGTTGGCCGTGGTGGTCAGGTCGGCGCCCGAGCCGACCTGGGCGAGGGTTACGACGTTGGCGATGACCAGGGAGAAGGAGCCAGCGATACCGACCTTGGCGGAACCGGCACCGGAGCGGGCCGTGGAGGTGACGAACCGGTCGAGTTCCTCCTCGTCCTCCTCCTCGGTGCCGGCCGCCGGCTCGGTGCCGCCGTCCTCGTCCTCCTCCGGCTCGAGCAAACCCGAGGTGCTGGCAGCGATCGTGATGGCGGCGCCGGTCAGGCCCGCGTCGTCCCCGACGGTGGCACGCGTCCGAGCGTCGAACCAGGTCAGGCTGACCGCTGCGCCGACGCCGACGGTGTCGATCCCGGCACTCTCGGCCTCGTCCTTCTCGGCGTCACACGTGTCCTTCTCCTCGCCCTCCAGCCCCTCGCAGTCGAGCGGTGGGCGGACGGTGGAGCCGTCGGTGGTCGCGGTGACGGTCGCCTTGGTGGTGGCCGTGACCGAGACGGCACCGGGGGTCGCGATCGTGACCGCCTCGGCGACACGCGCATCCACGGTCAGGTCAACGACGTTGACCACCACGGCCGCGGCCACGGTGACCGTGACACTGTCACCGCCCTCGTCCTTGGACTCGCTGTCTGACTTGGGGGTGTCCGTGGTGGAGCTGGAGCCCCGGTTGCGGGTCTTGTCGTCGTCCTTGGTCAGGCCGTCGGCGAAGGACCGCTGCTTGTCCACCTGTCCGTCGACACCGTCGCTCGGCTTGTTGTCCTCGTCGTCCTCGTCCGGGGCGCCGCGGGCCGAGGCGGTACCGGCGCTGGTGACCTCGAGGGAGGCCTTGGCCTCGACCGTGACGGTCGCGTCCTCCACCTCGGTGCCTGCGGCGACGATGACATCGCGCCCGAGCAGCGCGTCGACCACGTGGTCGACCAGCACGACGGCGACGGCGACCCCGATCGCGGCCGTCTTCGCCTCGGTCTCGCCCGAGGTGGTGGTCGTGATGGTCGCCGTGTGGTCCGCGGCCACGGTCGCCGGGCCCGTCAGCGTCAACGCAGACGCGGCAGGCCTGGCGGGGACCAGAGCCTCGGTGCGCGCGTTGGAGATGACCACGGCGACGGCCGGGGCGATCGCGACCTTGCCGCCCTCGACGCCCGCGCGGGCCTCGGTGGTCAGGGTGTGGCT
>PWYF01000203.1 GCA_003567955.1 Thiotrichales bacterium | reverse complement strand
TACCAGCAGCTCAAGACGACCATTACTGCCATCCACCCGGAGCGGGTCGCCATCGCGGACCAGACCAAGGGCCCCGCCGCAGGCGGCTTCGGGGGTGACCTGGATGGCAGCGGGCACCTTGCCGGAAGCGCCCGACATGCGTCCGTCGGTGACCAGCGCGACGCGATAGCCCCGGTCCTGCAGCACGGCCAGGGTGGGGCTGAGTTTGTGCAATTCCGGCATGCCTCGGGCGCGGGGCCCCTGCCAGGGCAGCACGGCAACCATGTCCTGGTTTAGTTCGTCCCGGGCAAAAGCCGCCAGCAGCTCATCCTGGCTGGCAAAGACGCGGGCCGGGGCTTCAATGATGTGGTGGGCTTTCGCCACCGCCGAGAGCTTGATGATCGCCCGGCCCAGGTTGCCGTTGAGCAGGCGCAGCCCGCCCGCTGTATCGAAGGGGGTGCTGGCCGGCCGCAGAATGTTGTCATCGCCGCTGGCTGCCGGCGCCTCGCGCCAGGTCAGGCGGTTATCATCCATGAACGGTTCGCGGGTGTAGTGGCGCAGCCCCCGGCCTGCCGCCGTGGCCACATCCTCGTGCAGCAGACCGGCATCCAGCAATTCGCGGATCAGATAGCCCATGCCGCCGGCGGCGTGGAACTGGTTCACGTCGGCCTCGCCATTGGGATACATGCGGGTGAGCAGGGGCACCACGCCGGAGAGCGCGTCGAAATCGTCCCAGTCCAGCAGGATACCGGCCACCCGGGCGATGGCGACCAGGTGCATGGTGTGATTGGTGCTGCCGCCGGTGGCCAGCAGACCGACAATGGCATTGGCCATGCTGCGCTCGTCGAGCATCCGCCCCACCGGGGTGTAATGCTCGCCACGGGCGCCAAGGCCGACAACACGGCGGGCGGCCTCGGCGGTCAGGGCATAGCGCAGGGGCGTGTCCGGGTTGGGGAAGGCCGCCCCGGGCAGGTGCAGGCCCATCACCTCCATCAGCATCTGGTTGCTGTTGGCGGTGCCGTAAAAGGTGCAGGTGCCGGGGCTGTGGTAGGAGGCCGACTCCGCTTTCAGTAATTCCTCGCGGCCGATCTGGCCCTGGGCAAACAGCTGACGGATGCGGGCCTTTTCCTGGTTGGGCAGCCCCGAGGGCATGGGGCCGCCAGGCACAAAAATCACCGGCAGGTGGCCGAAGGCCAGCGCGCCCATGAGCAGGCCCGGTACGATCTTGTCGCACACCCCCAGACACAGCGCGCCGTCAAACATATTGTGCGAAAGAGCCACGGCAGTAGCCATGGCGATCACGTCGCGGCTGAAAAGTGAGAGCTCCATGCCCGGCTGGCCCTGGGTGACACCATCACACATGGCCGGTACGCCCCCGGCGAACTGGGCCGTGGCCCCGACTTCCCGCGCCGCCTGCTTGATCAACTCGGGGTAGGTGCCCAGTGGTTGATGCGCCGAGAGCATGTCGTTGTAGGCCGAGACAATGGCAATGTTGGGCCATTGCAATTGTTGCAGGGGCGTTTTGTCCTGCTCCGGCGCGGCGGCAAAACCGTGGGCCAGATTGGTGCAGGACAGCCCCTTGCGCAGCGGCCCCTCGTCCGCGGCTGCGTCAATGCGCGCCAGATAGGCCTGACGGGTTGCGGCGCTGCGCTTTTGTATGCGTTCGGTGACCCGGGCCAGGGTGGGGTTAAGCTCTGTCATGAATCAGGTCCTGGGTGGGCGGCATGTAGTATCGCTACATTCTATTCGCCCATTGGGCACTGTTTCAAGCTGATTAATGGGTTTAAGTCTTTTAAATCAGCCTTAAGACTTTATTTAATTATGTAGTTTTGTTACAAATATAGTGGTTATCATGGTTGAAATGCTCGGGAGGAGACATTCGCGTGGCGGTCGTAGACCCTTTTGATTTTGTGCTTTTTGGTGGCACGGGCGATCTTGCCATGCGCAAGTTGCTGCCCTCGCTTTATCTCAGGCATCGGGATGGCGCCTTTCCTGAGCAGGGCCGTATTACCGGTACAGGCCGCAAGCAAATTGATCGCCAGGCCTATATTGATCTGGCTCGTGAGGCCTGCGAGCGGCACCTGGAGGCGAATGAATTTGACGCCGGAGTGTGGTCGGATTTTGCGACGCGCCTGGATTATATCCCGCTGGATGCCTCCGAGGCCGCTGACTATGAGCGGTTGGCCGCGCACCTCAATGACAGCCCGCAACGCCTGCGGGTGTATTACCTGGCCACCGGCTCGGCGCACTTCACTGCCATTTGCCAGCATCTGGGCCAGGCCGGGCTTGCCGGTGGCGAAAGTCGCGTGGTGCTGGAAAAACCCCTGGGGCATGACCTGGCTTCGGCACAGATGATCAATGAACAGGTGGCCGAGGTGTTCCCGGAGCACCGCATCTACCGTATCGATCATTACCTGGGCAAGGAGGCGGTGCAGAACCTGATGGCTCTGCGCTTTGGCAACGCCCTGTTCGAGCCCTTGTGGGGTCGCCGCAATATCCGGGATGTGCAGATCACACTGGCTGAGCAGGTCGGCGTGGAAGGTCGGGGTGCGTTTTACGATGCCGCCGGTGCGCTGCGCGACATGGTCCAGAATCATCTTCTGCAGCTGCTGTGCATGGTCGCCATGGAGCCGCCCACCAGCATTGACCCGGATGCGGTCCGGGATGAAAAACTCAAGGTCTTGCGCGCCCTGCGGCCACTGAGCGGCGCCGAGGTGGAGAAAAACACTGTGCGCGGGCAGTACCGGGCCGGGGCGGTGGATGGGCAGCCTGTGCCGGGTTACCTGGAAGGCGAGGGTGTGGGCAAGCACAGTCGCACCGAGACCTTTGTCGCCCTCAAGGCGGAAATTGATACCTGGCGCTGGGCCGGGGTGCCTTTTTATCTGCGCACCGGCAAGCGCATGCCCGAGCGCATGGCCGAGGTGGTGGTGAATTTCTGCAAGGTGCCGCATTCGATTTTTGATCAGGCGGCGCTGCCGCCGGTCAACCGGTTGGTGATCCGCTTGCAGCCCGACGAGGGCGTGAAGCTGCACCTGGTGGCCAAGGCGCCGGGGGATGAAATGAAATTGCGCCCGGTGCACCTGAACCTGGATTTCGCCGAAACCTTCCCCAGCCGCAAGTCCGACGCCTATGAACGACTGATCATGGATTGTCTGCGGGGCAAGCTGACCCTGTTTGCGCGGCGCGATGAAGTGGATGCCGCC
>PWYF01000128.1 GCA_003567955.1 Thiotrichales bacterium | reverse complement strand
GGGGCGGGGTCGCGGGCTGGAACAATGCGCTCGCCGCGCACGCGAGACGCTGGATGCCCTGCGGGGCATGGAAGCCGACGAGGCAGGCTGGGTACGCTGGGCGGAAACCAGCCGGCTGGGGTTCCAGCTGCACCGCACCCCGCTGGAAGTCGCGGAGACCCTGCGAGCCTACATGGACGCCCGGCCGGCGGCCTGGATATTCACCTCGGCAACCCTGTCGGTGGCCGGGAGCTTTGAGCATGCCACGCGACGGCTGGGTGTGCCGGAGGCGCGTACCCTGCAACTCGACAGCCCCTTTGATTACGCCCGGCGGGCGCTGCTTTATCTGCCCTCGGGGATGCCCGATCCCAATGCACCGGATTACCACCAGGCCGTGGTCGATGCCGCGCTGCCGGTGATCCGCGCCAGCCGCGGCAGCGCCTTTTTCCTGTTTACCAGCCATCGCGCCTTGCGCTGGTGCGCGGGCCGCATCCGGGAGCAGCTGGATTATCCGGTGCTGGTGCAGGGCGAGGCGCCCCGGGGCGAGCTGATTCAACGCTTTCGTGAGCATGGCAACGCCGTCTTGCTGGGCAGCCAGACCTTCTGGGAAGGCGTGGATGTGCGGGGCGGGGCGCTGGAGGTGGTGATTATTGATCGTCTGCCCTTTGCCGCGCCGTCTGATCCGGTACTGCAGGCGCGGCTGCAGGCCCTGCGTGACCAGGGTCGCAGCCCCTTTGTCGACTATCAACTGCCGGAAGCGGTGATTTCCCTCAAGCAGGGGGTAGGGCGATTGATTCGTGATGTGGAAGACCGTGGGGTGGTCATGCTGTGTGATCCGCGCTTGCGCGGTCGTGGCTATGGCCGGCTGTTTCTGGACAGTCTGCCGCCCTTGCCCCGGACCAGCGAACTGGCTGAAGTGGAGGCTTTTTTTGCCGGTCCTGAAACAGTGGCGGGAGGGGGCTGATGAAGTTGCTCGGTATTGAAACCGCCTCGGACGCCTGTTCGGTGGCGCTGGATACCGGCACTGAAGTGCTGGAACGCCATCATGAACAGCCCCGCATGCACGGGCGCTTGCTGCTGGATATGGCTGTGGAATTGCTGGCCGAGGCCGAGCTGTCACTGGCCGGGCTGGATGCCCTGGTGGTGGGTCGGGGGCCCGGCAGTTTCACCGGGGTGCGTATTGCCGTGGGCGCGGCCCAGGGGCTGGCATTTGGCGCGAATCTGCCCTTGGTGCCGGTCTCCAGCCTGGCGGCGCTGGCGCAAGGTGTGGTGCGCCGTGATGGCAGCGCGGGTGTGGTAACTGCAGTCGATGCACGTATGGACGAAGTCTACTGGGGCGTGTGGCAGGCGGATGCGCATGGCGTGGTGGCTGAAGTGGTGCCTGAACGGGTGTGCAGCCCGGCGGATATTGATCTGCCGGCAGGCCACTGGCGGGCGTCTGGCAGCGGCTGGCAGGCCTATCCAGAGATTCTCGAGGCGGCTGTGAGAGGCCAGCCCGGCCGTGTTTCTGAGGCCCCCGGACAGCCGCAGCTGGCGCGGGCACTGGATCTTTTGCCGATGGCCCGCCAGATGCTGGCCGGGGGCGGCGAATTTGCGCCCGAGCAAGCCGTCCCGGTGTACCTGCGGGATTCAGTGGCCTGGCAAAAAAATGGCTGAAGTCGTTGGGGCATAACTTTGATCCCGGAAGGGTTTTATGCTGATATGGTTAGCCCGGCGGGTGACGGGGCAGACCATTCAGTACAGCAGGGGACCTGAAGATGGACGCGAGCATTGCCCGAAAGGCGCTGGACAATTATCTGGAAAAGGCGCGGGAACGCGATATCGCGCCAGCCAGTCTGGACAAGCGTCAGCGATTTCTTGAGCGGCTGGTGGAACTGGTGGGCAATGAATCCTTTTCGCCCGCCATGTACCGTATTGCCGTGGCGCGCGTGTTACCCGAGTTTGCCAGTGGGCCTGATGCCATGTTGTTCAAGGCGACGGCGCGCGAGTTTTCGCATTATCTTGTGGATGCGGAAGGCGGGAAGGTGCCCATTGCCGATAACGATTCGGCCCGGGCGCCCGAAGTCAGGATCGAGGCGCCACAATCGCTGGAACAACTGCTGGAAGACTCGGCCGGGCGTGCCTGGTATGTGAGTCATCTCGGTCGACTGCAACGTCAGGTGCGGGATTTGCGCAATCTTGAGCGCTATCTGCAATGCCTGCGTGAACGCGGGATCGGCACGCGTCTGGTGGAACGCCAGGGGCGGTTGCTGGGCGGCATGCTCTATCTGCTGGCGCCGCATCATGGCAACGCCCTGACCTATCGCGCCGGTGTCAGTACCATGCTCAATCTGCTGGCAGCAGATGCCAAGCAACAGCGCATCTTTGTGGAAATCGCCCGCGAGTTCTATCACTTCTGGTTGCAGGATCCGGATAATCCCCGGGGAAGCGCCGAGGCCACGACTTCTGAACGCGCCGTTTCCACGGCCCACTAATTTCCAGGAATGCCGGCGCACCGGTCCGTGTGTCGGGGAACCTGACAGGCTGTTTCATGTTTGAGTGGTTGAGCCGGATTTATTACCGCCTGGTACTGGGTATGCCCTGGCTGGTGGTGGCGGTGGTGGCCCTGCTGCTTGTGGCCGCGCTGACTCAGGCGCGTCATTTCCAGCTGGATGCTTCCTCCGAGTCACTCATGATTGAGGGTGACGCGGATATGCAGTATTACCGGGAAATCCGCGCCCGCTACGGTTCTGACAGCTTCCTGTTTGTGACCTGGACCCCGGATGCCCCTCTGCTGACGGACGACAGTCTTGCCCGGCTCAAACAGTTGCGTGACGATCTCGAGGCGCTGGAGGCGGTTGAGTCGGTGACGAGCATTCTGGATGTTCCGCTCATCGACAGTCCGCGAATGACGTTATCCGAGATCCAGCGCGATATTCGCACCCTCCTGGATGAAGACACCGATCGGACGCTGGCCCGTGAGGAGCTGCGCACCAGTCCGCTGTACCGTGACCTGCTGGTGAACCGGGATTTTGATACCACCATGTTGCTGGTGACCCGGCGTCAGGATGAGACCGCCCGCCGGCTGTTCGAACGACGCGAGGCGTTGCGGGTGCTTGAGTCACGTGAAGGGCTGGAGGAGGCGCAGGCCCGTGAACTCGCCGAGGTGGAGCGCGAGTACGCGCGGGTCAATACCGAACAGCAGCGCCAGATGGAACGCGACATCGCCGAGGTGCGGGCCGTGCTGGATCAGCACCGCAACGGGGTGCGTATCCATCTCGGCGGTGTGTCCATGATTGCCGCAGACATGATGGCCTTTGTGCGGGATGACATTCGCACCTTCGGTATCGGGGTGGCGCTGTTTATTCTGGCGCTGCTGGCACTGGCTTTCGGCCGGGTGCGCTGGGTGCTCATGCCGGCCCTGATCTGTGCCGGGGTCAGTGTGGGCATGATCGGTTTTATCGGCTTTATGGCCTGGCCGGTCACGGTGGTCTCCTCCAATTTCATCTCACTGGTGCTGATCCTGACGTTGTCATTGATTGTGCATCTGATCGTGCGTTACCGGGAGCTGTATGCCGCCTCACCGGATGCTGATGTGCAGACCCTGCTGCGCGGCACCATCGACAGCAAATTCAGACCGTCCCTGTATACCGCGTTGACGACCATGGTGGCCTTTGGCGCCATGATTTTTGCCGAAATCCGCCCGGTGATGGATTTCGGCCTGATGATGGTGTGCGCGGTGGCCTTTGCGCTGGTGCTGACCTTGCTGCTGTTTCCGGCGCTGCTGCGGCCGTTTGGCAGTGGTCCCGCGGTCATCCTGCACCGCGATATCACGGCCCGTCTGATGGCTTCAATTGCGCGTCTGGTGCAAAACCGCGCCGCACTGGTGTGGCTGGTGATGGCGGCGGTGGTGATTGGCAGTGTCAGCGGCATGGCGCGGCTGACGGTGGAAAACCGGTTCATTGACTATTTCCATGAAGACACCGAGATTTACCAGGGCATGATGCTGATTGACCGCGAGCTTGGCGGGACCACACCCCTGGACATCATCCTGGATGCCGATCCCGAATTCCTCGCCTGGGAGGAAGAAGATGATTTTGACGATGAGTTTGCGTTTGAATCCGAGGCCGACAGCGGGCCGGTCGGGGGGTACTGGTTTGATACCTGGCAGCTTGAGGAGGTCGAGGCCATTCATGATTATCTCGACAGCCTGCCTGAAACCGGTCAGGTATTGTCGGTCGCCACCGCCATGCGGGTGATTACCCATCTCAATCGGGGCGAGCGCCCGGATCCATTCGCGCTGGGGCTGATCTACCAGCAAATGCCGGATGAGTTGCGCGAAATCCTGTTCGACCCCTATATGTCGGAGGACGGCAACCAGTTGCGCATGAGTCTGCGGATTATCGATTCCGACCCGGATCTGCGCCGGGACGCGTTCCTGCGGGAGTTGCAGGCGGAATTGCCGGCGCGCTTCGGGCTCGAGCCGGAACAGGTGAATCTTACCGGCATGATGGTGCTGTATAACAATGTGATGCAAAGCCTGCTGCGTTCTCAATATGTCACCATGACCATCGTATTTGTGGCTATTATGCTGATGTTCGGGTTGCTGTTCCGCTCGCTCAGGATGGCCCTGATCGGTCCGTTGCCCACCCTGATTGCGGCGTGTGCGGTGCTGGGGCTGATGGGCTGGCTGGGTATACCGCTGGATATGATGACCATGACGATTGCGGCGATCACGATCGGGATCGGGGTGCATGACACTATTCACTATACGGATCGCTTCGGTTATGAAGTGCGCCATGGCCGTGATTACGCCAGCGCCATGGATATCTCGCATGTTCAGGTGGGTCGGGCCATGTTCTATACCACGGTGATTATCACGGCGGGCTTTTCCATCCTGGTGCTGTCCAATTTTGTTCCCACCCTGTATTTCGGCCTGTTTACCGGGGTGGCGATGCTGTTGGCGCTGGCCGCCAACCTGACCTTGCTGCCGTTGCTGTTACAGCGGCTGCAGCCGTTTATCAATCGCGCCGCCGCAGGCACGCTGTAACCTTCGGGCACCGGGCATGACAACACACACCCCCATGGAAATGTATCGCACCCCGGAATACGAGCGCGTGTTCGGGGAGAAGCTGCGTCTGGTTTATTCCATGATGCCGGCCGCCCTGGTGTTGAGTGTGGGCGCCGCGGCGATGCTGGTCGGGGTATTGTGGCCGCGGCTCGACAACCCCTCGCTGATGTTGGGCTGGCTGGCCGCGTATGTGGTCGTGGCCGGGATTTGTCTGGTTTTTGTCCGGGCCTACCAGCGTATTGTCAGTCGGCCGGTATTCAGCCGGCGATTTTATGTCTTCCTGTTAGGGGGTGCCTTCTCGGCGGGGTTGACCTGGGGTATTGGCGGCATGCTGATGTTTGACGCCGATGATCTGGTGATCCAGTCCATCCTCGTCGCCGTACTCTCCGGTGTGACCGTGGGGGCGGTGCTGGTCATGGCGCCCATGTGGTCATCCATGCTGGCTTTTGTCAGTCCCATGCTGGTGTTGCCCATGGGGCTGTTATTGTTGTCGTGGACGCCCCTGAGTCTGCCGGTGGGCCTGTTTGCGGTGTTCTTTTTGCTGCTGCTGGTGTTGCTGCGGCGCTATTTGACCGACGTGGCCGAGAACGATATTCGCCGGCGCCTGGAGCTGGCGGCCCGCGAAGCGGAGTATCGACTGGTATTTGAGCAATCCCCGCTGGGCGTGTTCCAGTTCGACACCAGCGGCCGGATTATGGAATGCAATGCCCGCATGGAGCAGATCATCGGTTCGGATCGCAGTCGCATCATCGGCCTGAATATTTTTGATGATCTGCGAGATGAACAGTTTCAGGAGGCGGTGCGTCTGTCGCTGACGCGGGGCGATGGCTACTACGAGGATGTGTATCACTCGGTGACGGCCGACAAGGCCACACCGGTGCGGGCCTTTTGCACCGGGATTCGGGACGGCAACGGCAACATCATCGGCGGTGTCGTCATGGTCGAGGATTTCACCGAGCGCAAGGCGCTGGAGGAGGCCCTGCGCCAGCGCGCCTATTATGACCAGCTCACCGGCCTGCCCAACCGCAGCCTGGTCAATGACCGCTTGAACCAGGGGGTGCGTCGCGCCCGTCGGGATGGCACAGCACTTGCGCTGCTGTATGTGGATCTGGACGGCTTCAAGGATATCAATGACGCGTGGGGTCATGACGCCGGTGACGAATTGCTGGCGGATGTGGCCGAGCGCTTGCAGGCGGCCATGCGCGAGAGTGACACCCTGGGGCGTATCGGCGGCGATGAATTCCTGGTGGTGGTGCCCGATATGGAGGATGTCGCCGCCGCCGAGGTGGTGGCGGAGCGTTTGTGTCGGGCCATGGATGCGTCGTTTGAAGTGGGGGGGCGACCCGTGCGGGTGAGCGCCAGTGTCGGTCTGAGTCTGTATCCCCGTGACGGAGACAGCCCCGAGGTGCTGCTGAGTAACGCCGATGCCGCACTCTATAAAGCCAAGGCCAGTGGCACCGGACAATGGGCCTGGTATTCGCCGGAACTCACCGAGGCGGCCGCGGAACGGCGGGAGCTGGAAACCGGTTTGCGCGACGCGGTGGAAAATGACGAAATCGAAGTCGCCCTGCAGCCCATCGTCTCGCTCACGGATAATCAGGTAATTGCCTATGAGGCGCTGGCGCGCTGGTCGCATCCCGAGGCCGGCGAGATTGATACCGGGCGTTTTATCGCCATGGCCGAGATACTGGGTATTGCAGCACGGGTGGGCGAACAGGTCTATCACCGGGCCTTTGCCTGGCTGGCTGAAAATCACCCGGAAGACGATGTACGTATCGCCATCAACGTGGCGCCGCAGCAGTTACAGGAACCGGATTTTGCCGAGTGGGTGGTGCGTCTGGCCGGCGAGCATGGGCTGGAGCCGACGCGTATTGATGTGGAAATTACCGAAGAAGTGTTCATGGGCGACCCGGCCGAACCCTTGCGACAGGTTCGCAAGCTGCGCCATCTCGGGATCGGCGTCAGTATTGATGACTTTGGCACCGGCTATTCATCGCTGGGTTATTTGCGCCGCCTGCCGATCAGCCGTCTCAAGATTGATCGTACCTTTGTGTCCAGGGTGCATGAGCGCCCGGATAATGCCGCCATTGTCACAACCATTCTGGCGCTCGCCAGGGCCTTTGATGTGGAAGTGACAGCGGAAGGCGTGGAAACTGAAGCGGAAGCGGACTATCTGCGACGGGCCGGTTGTCCTTCGGCCCAGGGCTTTCTGTATGGTTATCCCCAGATCGTCGGCCGTGAGGTCAATCGGAACTGACTGATGCGTGGCCGGGTCCCGGTAAGCATGTCTGCTCTGAAGTTGCTTTTTACCCCCATGTGCCTGGCCATGGCCTGCCTGCTGTTACCGGTGGTGGCCATCATTACAGTGTATCTGTGGTCGGCCAGTGCCGGGCACGTGCCCTGGTGTGTGCCCTTCGTGGAAGGCTGCACCACCATCAGCCGCGCTGCCCGCCCCGAACCGATGAATCTGCTGTTTCGCTGGACCATGTTGCCGTGGGTGGGGCTGGTGGCGCTGTACTGGGGGCTGTCGCACCACTGGCTCCGGCAGCAGGTGCCCCGCCGGCGCTATAGCCGTTATGCCATGGTGGGCTTTGCACTGTTGGGGACCGGCGGGGTCGCGCTGTATGCCCTGCATCTGGGCGGGGACACGCCCATGGCTGAATTCATGCGCAGCTATGGCGGCGTCATGGTGTTTTCATCGCTGGCCTTTGGCCAGTTGATGCTGGTGATCGCCATTCGCGGGCACGCCCCGGTGCCGCCTGGTCTGCGCCGGGGCATGCTGGCGGTTTGTCTGCTGCTGCTGGGAATGGGCACCATGACGGCGGTGGGCAATGCCATGCTGGCGGATGGTTATACCCTGGTCAGCGCGATGGAATGGAATTTTGGCCTGGTCATGCTGTTTTTCTTCCCGCTCACCGGCCTGGCCTGGCGCTACACCGGGTTTGGGCGGTAAATCAGTGTTTGCTTGACTGCTCACTGCGAGTAACGGGTTTGCGGATGCGGGGGCTGACGCGCACAGTCTTGATGGCGTTGCCCTGGGTCTGGACGATTTCCAGCGGATAATCATTGAACTTCACGCTGGTGCCGGGTTCGGGGATGGTTTCCAGGTACTCGGTAATCAGGCCATTGAGCGTTTTGGGGCCATCATCGGGTAAATGCCAGCCCATGCTGCGGTTGAGATGACGGATGTTGGCGCTGGCCGTCACCAGCCAGGTGCCGTCTGGCTGGGGGAAGACGTCGCGGTGCATGCTTGCCGGGTCGGAGGTAAATTCGCCCACGATTTCTTCCAGAATATCCTCCAGGGTCACCAGCCCCTGGATATCGCCGTATTCATCCACCACCAGGGCGATGCGGCGTTTCTCGCGCTGGAAATTCAGCAACTGGGTGTTGAGCGGCGTGCCCTCGGGGATGAAATAACAGTCACGGGCGGCGGCCAGCAGGGTGTCGCGGTCAAGCTGGTTGCGGGCCAGCTTGTTGAGCAGCCGGCGCATGTGCACCATGCCAATGGTGTGATCAATGCTGCCGTGGAACACCGGCAGACGGGTGTGCTGGCTGTTGACCAGCTCATCGAGGATCTCGTCCCATGGCTCATCAATATCAATGCCGACGATCTCGTTACGGGGCACCATAATGTCTTCCACGGTCACCTTCTGCAGGTCCAGGATGCTGAGCAGCATTTTCTGGTGACGCCGCGGGATCATGGCGCCGGCTTCCAGCACTACGGTGCGGAGCTCTTCGCCACTGAGCGCGCGCAGCGAGCTTTCCTGTGAAGACAGCCCGAAGAGCTTGAGGATGCCGTTGGCGACCAGGTTCACCACCCAAACCAGCGGGTAGAGCACTTTCAGCAGCGGCCAGTAGACAAAGGACGCCGGAAAGGCAATGCGCTCCGGGCGCAGCGCGGCAAAGGTCTTGGGCAGCACTTCCGAGAACAGCAGAATGACCAGGGTCAGCAGGCCGGCGGCAATGGCCAGGGCCGATTCGTCGAACAGGCGCAGGGTAATGATGGTGGTCAACATCGAGGCGGCGATGTTGACGAAGTTGTTGCCCAGCAGGATCAGCCCGATGATGCGGTCGGGGCGCTGCAGCAGGCGTTCGGCCAGGCGCGCGCCGCGATGCCCGGCCTTGGACAGATGCCGCAGCCGGTAACGGTTGAGCGTCATGAGGCCGGTCTCTGAACCGGAAAACAGGCCCGAGAGCACCAGCAGCACGGCCAGGATCACGAACAGGGCAAGGGTGGAGATTTCGTTCACGCCAACGCCTCCGTTGCGGGCGAATCAGCCCCAGCTACGCTGGAGCAGGACTTCCAGCACCAGCTTGCTGCCGAAGTAGGCCAGGATCAGGAAGGTGGCGCCGCCCAGCGTCCAGCGCACGGCGGTGCGTCCGCGCCAGCCGTGGCGCCAGTGCCCCCACAGCAGTACGGCGAAGGTCAGCCAGGCGGCTATGGAGAGCACGGTCTTGTGCACCAGATGCTGGGCGAAGAGGTCCTCTACAAACAGCAGGCCACTGACCAGGGCCAGGCTGAGCAGGAAGAACCCCCCAATGATGAGCTGGAACAGCAACAGCTCCATGCTCTGCAGGGGCGGCAGCGCGCGTATCAGCCCGCCGGGCTGGCGCTGGCGCAGGGCGCGCTCCTGGTAATACAGCAGCAGGGCCTGGGCCACGGCCAGCATAATCAGGCTATAGGCGCCGGTGGAAAGCAGGATATGCAGGGTCAGATGCCATTCGCCGGCGGTGGTAATGGCCTGGGGCGGCGGCGCCCAGGGCTGGATGCCGACCAGCAGGGCCGCCACCGGCAGCAAAATAATGCCGAGATTTTCCAGCGGCCGGCGGATGCTGGTGAGCAGCAGGATCAGCACCACTACCCAGGCAATCAGCGAGGCGGCCTCGAAAAGCCCCAGACGCAGACCCTCCTCACGACCCAGCACCGTGGCTTCCAGCAACAGCGTGTGCCCGGCCAGGCCGACCAGGATGACGGTCAGCGCCGGCCAGCGGACAGGGGGCGTCCCGGTGGCGCCGAGGCGCAGTCGGGTGAGCAGCAGTGTGGCTCCGCAAACATAGCCGACCAGGGCAATGAGGGCGCCAATGTAAAGCGTCATGGGCGGGAGTCCGTGGTGACGGTAAAACACCGTCATGATGGCATAACTGCTGGCGGCATTGAAGCCGGAAGCGGTCGCTGACCCGGCCCGGGCGTGACATGGCCCGGCGCGGCAGGTAGATTGAGCGCCATGGAAATCAGGATACTGGGCTGCAGCGGCGGGCCTGTGGAGGGCGGCCGCACGACATCCTTTCTCGTCAATAACAGCTTCCTCGTGGACGGCGGCAGTGGTCTGGGCGATCTCGACGCCAGCGTCGCCGCCCGGGTACGGCATGTGTTTGTGAGCCACAGCCACATGGACCATGTGATGGGCCTGCCTTTTCTGCTGGAGGGCATGTTGCTCAAGGGAGAAGGGCAGTCGCTCACGGTGCATGCCAGCGAGGCCACGATCGCGGCCCTGCGCGAGCATCTGTTCAATAATACGCTGTGGCCCGATATGACCCGCCTGCCGGATGAGCAGTCACCGGTCTTGCGCTTTGCGCCCATGCAGCCCGGGCAGTGGGTGGCGATGGAGGGCGTGGAGGTGGCGATGGTGCCAGTGAAGCACACCGTGCCCACGGTGGGGTTCATTCTCCGTGACGGGCAGGCCACGGTGGCCTTCAGTGGTGACACCACCAGCAATAACAGTCTGTGGGAGGCGCTCAATCGTGAATCGCGCCTGGATCTGCTGCTGGTCGAGGCTGCCTATCCCGACGAGCTTGAATGGCTGTGTCCGCTGGCCGGCCACTATTGTCCGACACTGCTGGCGGCGGATCTGGATAAATTAAAGCACCAGCCGCGCATTGGTCTGAGCCATTTCAAACCCGGGCTGGCCGATACCATTATTGAGCAGTGCCGTGCCGCGATGCCCGGGCGTGATCTGCACCCCCTGTCGGCCGGGGACGTTTTCAGGTTATAGTTTGCGCCTCCTCGCCACTGCGGCGAAGCCCCGTTTTCGTCCCTGTTTCAGCGGATCTTGAGCCATGTTTGAACAACTCAGTCAGCGTCTTTCGGAGAGCGTCCGTCGCCTGCGCGGCCAGGGGCGTCTGACCGAGGACAACATCAAGGACACTCTGCGTGAAGTGCGCATGGCGCTGCTGGAGGCCGATGTGGCCCTGCCGGTGGTGCGCGCATTTATTGAGCGGGTGCGTGAGCGGGCGCTGGGACGCGAGGTCATCGGCAGCCTGACGCCGGGGCAGGCCCTGATCGGGGTGGTGCGCGAGGAGCTGGAAGCGGCTCTGGGCGAGCGCAACGAGGCGCTTGATCTGCGCGCCCGCCCGCCGGTGGTGATCATGCTGGCAGGCCTGCAGGGCGCGGGTAAAACCACCACCGCCGCCAAGCTGGCGCGCTATCTGCAGGAACGCGAAAAAAAATCGGTGATGATGGTCAGTGTGGACGTCCAGCGTCCGGCCGCCATTGACCAGCTGGAAACCCTGGCGGGGCAGGTGGAGGCCCGTTTCTTCCGCGGTCAGGCGGATCAACCGGTGGCCATCGCCCGCGAGGCCCTGTCGCAGGCCCAGCGCGCTTATGTGGATGTGCTGATAGTGGATACGGCGGGTCGCCTGGCGGTGGACGAGGCCATGATGCAGGAGGCCGCCGAGATCCATGAGGCCGTCTCGCCCACCGAGACGCTGTTTGTGGTCGACAGCATGACCGGGCAGGACGCGGCCAATACGGCGGCGGCCTTCAACGAAAAGCTGGCCCTCACCGGGGTCATCCTGACCAAGACGGACGGCGATGCCCGTGGCGGTGCGGCGCTGTCGGTGCGGCATGTCACCGGCAAGCCGATCAAGTTCCTGGGCATCGGCGAGAAAATTGATGCGCTCGAGCCCTATCATCCGGATCGCGTGGCCTCCCGCCTGCTGGGCATGGGTGATGTGCTGTCACTGGTGGAGGAAGCCGAGCGCTCGGTGGACCAGGGCGAGGCCGAGCGCCTGGCGCGCAATGTCAGCAAGGGCAAGGGCCTGACGCTGGAAGACCTGCGCGACCAGATGCTGCAGATGAAAAAGCTGGGCGGCATGGGCAGTCTGCTCGACAAGCTGCCCGGCATGGGCAAGCTGGGCGCGGCGGCCGGCCAGGTCGATGACAAGCAGATTGATCACACCATCGCTATTATCAACTCCATGACGCCGCGTGAACGGCGCAAGCCCGATCTGATCCGGGCCTCGCGCAAGCGTCGCATCGCCGCCGGTTCCGGCACCCGGGTGCAGGATGTCAACCGGCTGCTCAAGCAACACATGCAAATGCAGAAGATGATGAAGAAAATGGGCAAGGGCAAGGGCGGTATGCAGCAGATGATGCGGCAACTTCAAGGACGCATGCAGTAGGCGCTTGAAGTGGCAGGTTGCGTTGTAGGTCTTAAGTCCAAGGTCTTAAGACGTCTTAAGACTTAAGACCTGAAACTTAAGACTCGGATTTTTTCAATAAACGGATAAATTATGTCGGATGTCAAAAAAGTCGTACTGGCCTATTCCGGAGGCCTGGATACCTCGGTGATCCTCAAGTGGCTGGAGGACACCTATGGCTGCGAGGTGGTGACCTTTACCGCCGATCTCGGTCAGGGTGAAGAGCTCGAGCCCGCCCGTGCCAAGGCCGAGAAGCTGGGCGTGAAGGAAATCCACATTGACGACCTGCGCGAGGAATTCGCGCGCGATTTCGTGTTCCCGATGTTTCGCGCCAATGCGATCTATGAGGGCGAGTATTTGCTCGGCACCTCCATTGCCCGGCCCCTGATCTCCAAGCGGCTGGTGGAGATCGCCGCCGAGACCGGCGCCGACGCCATTTCCCACGGCGCCACCGGCAAGGGCAATGATCAAGTGCGCTTTGAGCTCAGCGCCTATGCCCTGGACCCGGCCATCCGCGTGATCGCGCCGTGGCGGGAGTGGGACCTGAACTCGCGCGAGCGGCTGCTGGCCTACGCCGATCAGCACGGCATTCCGGTGGAGCGCCAGGGCAACAAGTCACCGTATTCCATGGATGCCAACCTGCTGCATATCTCCTACGAGGGCGGGGTGCTGGAAGACACCTGGACCGAGTGCGAGGAGTCCATGTGGCGCTGGTCGGTCGCGCCCGAGGCAGCGCCGGACAAGCCCACCTATATCGATATCGACTACGAGTGCGGTGATCCGGTAGCGGTGGACGGCCAGCGCATGAGCCCGGCCGAGCTGCTGGCGCATCTCAATCAACTCGGCGGCGCCAACGGTATCGGCCGTATCGATATCGTCGAGAATCGCTACGTGGGGATGAAATCCCGCGGCTGCTACGAAACCCCGGGCGGCACTATCATGCTGCGCGCCCACCGCGCCATTGAATCCATCACGCTGGATCGCGAGGCCGCGCATCTCAAGGACGAACTGATGCCGCGCTACGCCAGTCTGATCTACAACGGCTACTGGTTCAGCCCCGAGCGCGAGATGCTGCAAAAGCTGATCGATGAATCCCAGCGTCACGTCAACGGCACCGTGCGCCTCAAGCTGTACCGGGGTAATGTCATCGTGGTGGGCAGGAAGTCAGACAATGACAGCCTGTTCGACGCAAGTATCGCCACGTTCGAGGATGATGCCGGCGCGTACAATCAAAAGGACGCTGAAGGCTTTATCCGCCTCAACGCCCTGCGGCTGGCCATCCAGGCGCGCAAGCGCCGGCGTTAATCCGACGGGGTGGGGTCTGGCCATGACCGCTATCAAAGTGCTGGAGTTATCGCCATGAAAGTATTTACATACTCTGAAGCCCGCCAGAATTTTTCCAAACTCCTGATCCTCGCCCAGCGAGAAGAGGAAGAAAT
>PWYF01000006.1 GCA_003567955.1 Thiotrichales bacterium | reverse complement strand
GCATGAAGCTCATGAAGGGTTGGGGGTTGGATTGGTAGAGGCCGTGGGGGCGGATACCCGGATCGCTCGGGGGTTTGGTTAGCAGATTGGCAACCTGTATTTGAGTTTCTCGTCATCCCCAAACAACTTGTCCTCTCTGACTCTTCATGTGCTTCATGCTCTTCATGGTTAATGCTTTTGCCAGAGCCCGGGGCTGCCTCACACCCATCCCGACCAGGCCCCAATCACTTCAGACGCCCGCGGCTGCGCGTTTACGCTTTGCGCGGCGGCGTTTAAGCTGTAAAATCCTCGCCCCCACAGGCACCTGCGGAGTTTTTGATGGATTTCCCCTCGCGCTATGACGTTATCGTCGTGGGTGGCGGCCATGCCGGCACCGAGGCCGCGCTGGCCAGCGCGCGCATGGGGGTGTCCACGCTGCTGCTGACGCACAACATCGAGACCCTGGGGCAGATGAGCTGCAACCCGGCCATTGGCGGCATCGGCAAGGGCCACCTGGTTCGGGAAATCGATGCGCTCGGCGGCCTGATGGCGCGGGCGGCTGATCGCGCCGGCATCCAGTTCCGCACGCTCAACGCCCGCAAGGGCCCGGCGGTACGCGCTACCCGCTGCCAGGCGGACCGCGTGCTCTACCGCCAGGCGGTGCGCGAGGTGCTGGAGCACCAGCCCAACCTCACCCTGTTCCAGCAGGGCGTGGAAGACCTGATTGTGGAAAACGGCGAGGTGCGCGGCGTGGTCACGCAGATGGGGCTGCGGTTTCTCGCGCCAACGGTGGTGCTCACGGTAGGCACCTTTCTCGGCGGCTGCATCCACATCGGCCGCTCCAATTATGCCGGCGGCCGGGCCGGTGATCCGCCCGCCAATGCGCTGGCCGAACGGCTGCGCGAGTTGCCTTTCCGTGTGGGCCGGCTGAAAACCGGCACACCGCCGCGCATCGACGGGCGCAGCATTGATTATTCGAAACTCGCCGAGCAGCCCGGTGATGATCCGGCGCCGGTGTTCTCTTTCCTCGGCAGCGCCGACGAGCATCCGCGCCAGGTGCCGTGTCATATCACCCACACCAATGAGCGCACCCACGAGATCATCCGCGCCGGGCTCGATACCTCGCCCATGTATTCCGGTGTGATTGAGGGCGTGGGGCCGCGCTACTGTCCGTCGGTGGAAGACAAGGTGATGCGCTTTGCCGACAAGGCCTCGCACCAGATATTCATCGAGCCCGAAGGGTTGAGCACCAGTGAAGTCTATCCCAACGGCATTTCCACCAGCCTGGGCTTTGAGGTGCAGTACGCCCTGGTGCGCTCTATCGCCGGTTTCGAGAACGCCCATATCACCCGGCCGGGCTACGCGATTGAGTACGACTACTTTGATCCGCGTGATCTGCACGCTTCCCTGGAAACAAAACACATGCCGGGGCTGTTTTTCGCCGGCCAGATCAACGGCACCACCGGCTACGAGGAAGCCGCCGCCCAGGGCCTGCTGGCCGGCATTAACGCCGCGCTCAGGGTGCAGGATCGCGAAGCCTGGTCACCGCGCCGGGACGAGGCCTATCTGGGCGTGCTGGTGGACGATTTGATCACCCGCGGCACGCTGGAGCCCTACCGCATGTTCACCAGTCGCGCCGAGCATCGGCTGATGCTGCGCGAGGACAATGCCGACCTGCGCCTGACCCCGGTGGGCCGCAAGCTGGGCGTGGTGGATGACACACGCTGGCAGGCGTTTGAGCAGCGCCGCCAGACCGTGGAGGCGGAAAAGGCGCGGCTGGAAGGGCTGCTGGTCCGGCCAGAGAATCTGGATGCGGCGCTGGCCGAGGAGGTGCTGGGTGGACCACTGAGCCGGGAAAGCCGCGCGATTGAACTGCTGCGCCGGCCGGAAGTGGACTACGCCGGCCTGATCCGCCTGATCGGCGGCGGCGTGGACGCCCCGGCGGTGGCCGAACAGGTTGAAGTGCAGACCAAATACGCCGGCTACATCGAGCGCCAGCAGAAGGAAATCGAACGCAGTCGCCGCCACGAGGACAAGCCGCTGCCGGCTGATCTGGACTATGCCGTCGTACAGGGCCTGTCTAATGAGGTTCGCCAGAAGTTCGCCGAGGCCCGCCCCGAAACCATCGGCCAGGCTTCACGCATCCCCGGCGTCACCCCGGCGGCCATCTCGCTACTGCTGGTGCATCTCAAGAAATCTGCATGACCCGCGCGTTCGCACGGGCGTTTTCGGTTTTCCGTGTTCCGTTTTCAGATGGGGGCGCCTGAGGTGGTCGGGGCCTGATCAGGATGGTGTTGTGGGGTAGTCAGGGCTGATAAAAGCCTGAACCATGAAGAAAAGAAGCGCATGAAGGTTTTTCGTTAACGCTCCGCTAATGCGCGCCGCCTGCGGTGTCACCATTCAGCGGTTTGTTAGCAGCCTCTGCTTTCAAACGCTCAACCAGCCAAACCTTGATGATTGACTGCCGCGTAACGCCAATCCGAGCCGCCTCCCGGTCCAGCGACTCAACTACCCATGATGGAAAGTCGACGTTTATTCGTTTCTGCTCCCGGTTCGCGCGGCGCGCAGTGGACAAATCAAGGTCATCAATAATGTCCTTCTTGCCTTGATCAAATTTTTTGTCAAAATCTTTGGCTTTCATACAGCGCTACCTCTCGTGTGCGAGAACGCCTTACAGAAATGAGCCGAATTGTTCCGTTTCTGTAGGTGACGACGGCAGACCAGTGCTTTTGACCTATAACGCCTACTATCAGAAATCTTGGCTCATCATCAGATTTAGCCCGGATTTCCAGCAGGTCAGGGTCTTCCCATAGGGCCTGGGCATCCAGAAAATCGATTCCATGCTTTTCCAGATTCGCCTGACTCTTGTCGTCATCGTACTCGAAATCGCTCATGAGTATAAATTATTCATTTTTTACTCATGCGACAAGAGTCAGGCGAATCTGCAACCCGATCATGCCGCGCGCTGTTTTTACCGTATTCAATCAACCCCTTCATGATCTTCATTCGCTTCATGGTTAGCTTTTAACGGCATCTAAAGCACCACGAACCTGTCCCGACCAGGCCCCGAATCCGTCAGCCACTCCCAGCTTTCCAGCCTTCCCGCTTTCCCACTTACAACGCCCGCGCACTAGCGCGGGCTGAGCCATTCATCGAGTTTTTGTCGGGCCTCTTCGACGCCGGTGCGCTTGAGGCCGGAGAAAAGCTGCG
>PWYF01000231.1 GCA_003567955.1 Thiotrichales bacterium | reverse complement strand
TTTTCAGTGTTCAGTTTAAAGTTTTCAGAAGGGGCAGCTGAAACTGGCGGGGCCTGAACGGGATATTCCCGTGGTCGATTGAGGACGGGCAAAAAGCCAACCATGAAGAAAAGAAGGACATGAAGGGGAAATGCATTATTTATCAAAAATATATTCGACTTTTTGTTTCCTTTATGAGCTTCATGTTCTTCATGGTTCAGGCTTTTATCCGGCCTGTCTGCACCCCGGCGCCATCCCGGTCAGGCCACCATCAACTTCAGGCGCCACCGTCTGAAAACTCCGGCGCATCGCGCGGGTCAAGCCATTCATCGAGTTTTTGTCGGGCCTCTTCGACGCCGGTGCGCTTGAGGCCGGAGAAAAGCTGCGCGCTGAATTCGCCCGGTAGCTTCGCCAGGGCGGCGCGGGTTTTTTGCAGGGCGCCGCCGCCGGCGCCGCGGCTGAGTTTGTCGGCCTTGGTCAGCAGCACATGACAGGGCAGGCCGGCGTCGCTGCACCAGGCCAGCATCTGCTGGTCGAAATCGGTGAGCGGGCGACGCACATCCATCATCAGGACCAGGCCGCGCAGACTCTGGCGGTTGCGGAAATAGCCGTCGAGCAAGCCGGCCCATTGTTGCTTGACCCGTTCGGGGACTTTGGCAAAACCATAGCCGGGCAGGTCCATCAGCCGCGGGCCGTCTGGAACCAGTTCAAAGGTGTTGATCAATTGGGTGCGGCCGGGCGTTTTGCTGGTACGGGCCAGCCCCTTGCGCCCGGTGATGGTGTTGATGGCGGTGGACTTGCCGGCATTGGAACGCCCGGCAAAGGCAACCTCGACGCCGCTGTCCGGGGGCAGGTCGGACAGGCGGCTGGCGCTTTTGACAAAACAGGCGCGGGTGTAATCCAGACCGCTCATGTGCCGGTACTCCAGTGTGTCGGGGGACGGCTAAAGTTGACCCTCTACCGCAATCCCGGTGTAAAATCCGCCCTTTACTGGCAGCGTGCAAGCGTTGTGTCCGGCGATATCCTACAACAGGCGGCGCAAGGTCGCGCCCGCAAGAGGCAATTTCAGCTATGAACAAGAAATGGCTTGTGATGGCGGCCCCCGCCGCAATGATACTCGGAATGCTGGCGTGGCCGGTACTCGCCGGTGATCCGGAGGCGGGCGAGGCGCTGTCGCAACCCTGCGCAGCCTGTCACGGTGTGGATGGCAACAGCGCCAACCCCGAGTGGCCGAAAATTGCCGGCCAGAACGAAAAATATCTGCGTGATTCCCTCAAGGCCTACCGTGATGGCCGGCGGCAGGATCCGCTGATGATGGGCCAGGTGGCCAACCTCAGTGATCAGGATATTGCCGATCTGGCCGCCTATTACGCTGGCCAGAGCAAGCAGATTGGCAGCGCGGACCCGGAGCTGGTCGAGCTGGGTGAGCAGATTTATCGTGGCGGCAACCCGGAGACCGGCGTTTCCGCCTGTATGGCGTGTCATGGCCCCTCCGGTAGCGGCAATGCCCCGGCCGGCTACCCTGCGGTCAGTGGTCAGCACGCGGCCTATAATGCGATTGCCCTGCGCGCCTACGCCAATGGCGAGCGCAACGGTACGATGAACGCCGAGATGATGCAGTCCATTGCCGAACGCATGAGCGACGAGGAGATCCAGGCGGTTTCATCGTATATGGAAGGGCTGCACTGAACCGCAGGCAACCGGGACAGTCAAAAAAGGGGCGACGCCGGGTCGCCCCTTTTTTGTGGGTAGACGGGGATGGGCAGCGCGATCACTGTGGGTTACATTGGGTCATTGTCTGAACAGCAGGGAGAACCATCGTGATGAAACAGAATCTGGCCGCAAAACCCGTTACCTGGCTGCTCAGCCTGGTGCTGCTAATTGCACTGGTCTGGTCTGCGCCGGTGCCGGCCAGCGAGTTCCGGGCCGGTGAACACTATCGGGTGATTGATCAGCCCAGGACGGTGCGTGATGGCGAGGGCGTGGAGATTGCCGATGTCTTCTGGTACGGCTGTCCGCACTGCTACACCTTCAAGCCCATGCTGGATGACTGGATTGCGACCAACAGCGAACGCGTGCGCCTGGTGCGCCTGCCGGCCCTGGTCAACCGCGGCTGGCAAACCCATGCCCAGGCCTGGTACACCGCGCAGGCCCTGGGCAAGGCCGATGAATTGCACGGGCCCGTCTTTGATGCGATCCACCAGGGTGGCCAGCGCCTTAACCAGCGCCGTGAGTTGCGTGATTTTTTTGAACAACAGGGCGTGGATCCGGAAGCTTTCGACAGCGCCTGGGAGTCCTTCGCCGTGGATGCGCAGCTGCGCCGGGCACGGCAGCTCAACAGTGAATATGGCATTCGCGGCACGCCATCCGTGGTGGTTAATGGCCGTTATATGACCTCACCTTCGATGGTGGGCACTTATCAGGATTTCTTCCGCTTGCTGGATGAGCTGGTAACGAGAGAAGCCGGCGGCGAAGCGGAGGCATAAGGCGCGCCGGCTCGTCAGGGACCAGCCATATGGCACTGGAGCGCACCCGCCATACCGGACGCCAGCTCAGGCGCTGGCTGATCACCGGTATTCTCACGGTGATCCCGCTGTGGATCACCTGGTGGGTTTTTACCTTCATTCTCAACCAGCTCTCCAGATTCGGCACCCCCTGGGTGCGTGCTGCCGGACGGGCGGTGGAGCCGCTCTCGCCGGCGCTCTCGGCCTGGTTGCTACACCCCTGGTTCCAGTTTGCCTGTGCAGTCTTGTTGACGCTGGCCGTGTTGATCCTTCTGGGCTGGCTCACCACCCGTGTGCTGGGCCGTAAATTGCTGGAGATCGTTGATAACCTGATCCGCCGCATTCCCCTGGCCGAGCGCATATATGGCGGCACCCGCAAGCTGATTTCGGCCCTGCAACAGCAGCCCGAGCATGTGGAACGGGTGGTGATGATTCCCTTCCCCTCCGAGCAGATGAAAGTCATCGGGTTTGTGACCCGCGTGTTCAACGACGCCGAAACCGGGCGGCAACTGGCGGCGGTGTATGTGCCCACCACGCCCAATCCCACCTCCGGCTACCTGGAAATCGTGCCGGTGGAACATGTGGTCTCCACCGACTGGTCGGTGGACGAGGCCATGTCCTTCATTATGACCGGCGGCACGGTGGCGCCGGACAAGTTGCAGTACCATGGTGAGTCACCACAGATCAGCCCGGCTGATCCTGTCGACAACACGGGCGCACAAACCCGGGGAGCCCATGATCATGGCGAATGAACAACCCGACAGGCGAACGGTGTTGAAGTGGATGCTGGCTGCGGCCAGTACCTTGCCGCTGGGGTTGGGCGCGGCAAGTGCAGTGCGTGCGGAAACCGCCTCGCAAAGTGGTGAACCCCGGCAATTGCCGGGCGAAGGGCTGGGGCTGGCGCTGGGCTCGGGGGGTGCTGCCGGGCTCTCGCATATCCTGGTTTTCGAGGTGCTGGATGAGCTTGGTATCCGCCCCCGGCATATTGCCGGCAGCAGTATCGGCGCCCTGCTCGGCGCCTTCTATGCCAGTGGTATGTCGGGTCGGGAAATCCGCGAAATGGTGATTGAGCTGGTGCCGAGCAACGGCCGGGAGTGGTTGGGCGCCCTGTTTAACCGGGACTGGGCCAAGGCCTTCGCCATGTTGCGTCCGGGGCTGGAAAACGTGAATGTGTTTGAGCCCGACGAGGCCATGGCGGTGCTGGACGATCTGCTCGGCGCGAAGACATTCGGTGCGCTGGAGATCCCGCTCACTGTGGTGGCGACGGATCTGTGGGCGCGTGAGGAAGTGCTCTTCACCGAAGGGGAGTTGCTACGTCCGTTGTTGGCCAGTGCGGCCATGCCCGGAGTGTTCCAGCCCGTGCACTATCAGGACCGGGTGCTGGTCGACGGAGGCATGGTTAACCCGGTGCCCTTTGAGCATGTCACCAGGGACGGCGGGCTCACTGTAGCGGTGGATGTGCTGGGCAAGCGCAGCAAGCCTGACAATGATGAAGACACCGGCTATATGGATGGCCTCTTCAACACCTTCAAGGTTATGCAGCATGCCATTATCACCCAGCGCCGCCGCCTGGCCGAACCGGATATCTTTCTGGCGCCGGAAGTCACCGATGTGCGGGTACTTGAGTTTTACCGCTATGAGCAGATATTCAGCCAGGCAAAGCCGGCCGCCGAGCACCTCAAACGCGAACTGGAAGCGCGGCTGGGCTGATGCGTTTTTGCCGCCACGCCAGTCTGGTTCTTGCCGCCCTGCTGGTGTTATCGGCGCCAGCGCCGGGTGTGGCCGGCAAAGTGCTATTCGAGCCTTGCAGGCTGAGCTCTGCTACTACTTCAGCCAGCGTGCCGGCCCACTGCACCACGTTGGCGGTGCCACTGGATCATGCTGAGCCGGAGACAGGCCAAATCAGCCTGCATGTAGCCGTGATTGGTGCGCGCTCGTCCCGCGCCGCAGAAGCGCCCGTCGTGCTGATTTCCGGCGGGCCGGGGCAAAGTGCCAGCGAAAGCCTGGTGGAACTGCGTCATCTTTTCCAGGCTCTGAGTGAACGTCGCGATATCGTGGTGGTGGATCAGCGCGGCACCGGGGCATCCGCGCCCCTGAACTGCCCGCATGCGGTGGTGGATGACCCGTTTGCCCTGCGCGCCGATACCACGCTGGCCATGCAGCGCATTGCCCGCTGTCGTGAACAACTGGACCACGATCCCCGTCATTTCAACAGCGATGCGGCGGTCGCGGACCTGGAAGCGGTTCGCCAGGCGCTGGGCTATGCCCGCTGGAATCTCTACGGCTTTTCCTACGGTTCGCGGGTGGCGCAGCTGTATGCCGCCCGTTTTCCCGACCACACCCGCAGCGTGGTCATGGATGCGGTGTTGCCACTGGGGGTGGCGCTGGGGGCGACGGTGGACGAGAGCGCCAATCAGGTAATCGCTGACGAACTGGCCCGGTGCAGTGAACAAGCCGCATGCGATAAGGCTTTTCCGGCGCTGGCGGCACGCTATCAGGCGCTGCTGGAGGCGCTGGAAGCGACGCCCCGCGAGGTTGAATTCGAACACCCGCGCACGGGTGAAGTACGCAGCCTGCCGGTGGCGGCCGGTGGCCTGCGACGCATGCTGCGATTGCTGGCCTACCAGCCCGAAACCCGGGTCATGATCCCGATTCTGGTCCATCGCGCCAGCGAGGGGCAGCTCGCACCCCTGGTGGCGCTGGCGCATGATTTTGAGTCCAGCCTGGACCAGCGTATCAACTGGCTGGCGCACCTGTCGGTGTTGTGCCGGGAGGATTTGCCCCGGATCCCGGAGACGGTGGTGAAAGGCTCGCGCGAGTTGGGTCATCTGGCCGAGGCTTGTGAAGTCTGGGATGTGCCGGCGCGGCCGGCCTTTGATGAACCGCTGCCGGAGTCCGTACCCATGCTGATGCTCTCTGGGGAATATGACCCGGTGACACCCCCCGGGCCGGTCACCGCGCTGGCCGGGCGTGTAGAGAAGTGGCGGGCAGTAACAGCGCCGGGGCAGGGGCATATCGTCAGTATCCGGGGCTGTCTGCCCGAGCGGGTGCGCGCCTTTTTTGATGCCGGGGCTGCCGGGGACCTGGACATGGATTGCGTGGAACAGCTTTCCGCGCCGCCGCCCATGCTTAATCTGAACGCACCGGCCTCATGATCAGCGTCGAGGCAGTCCACAAGCGCTTTGGCGAGGTACAGGCCCTGCGCGGGGTTGCTTTCACTGCCGCCGATGGCTGTATTACCGGTTTGCTGGGGGGTAATGGCGCCGGCAAGACCACGCTGATGCGCATCATCGCCACCCTGCTGCGCCCCGACAGCGGCCGGGTCACGGTCGACGGCCGGGACAGTGTGAGCGAGGCCCTGGCGGTGCGCGCCGGACTCGGTGTGTTGCCCCACAGTACGGCGCTGTATCCGCGCCTCAGCGGCCGCGAGAACATTGCTTATTTTGCCCGTCTGCACGGCCTTGATACGGCGCAAGCCCAAAGGCGTACCGAGGCACTGGTGACGCAACTGGATATGGGCGCTTTTGTTGACCGCCGCGCCGGCGGCTATTCCCACGGCCAGAAAACCCGCGTGGCGCTGGCCCGGGCGCTGGTGCATTCACCCCGGAATCTGGTGCTGGACGAGCCCTCCTCGGGGCTGGATGTGGCGGCGGCCCGCGCCCTGCGCCAGACACTGCGCGAACTGGCCGCTCGAGGCCACTGCGTGCTGGTGTCCACGCACCTGATGCATGAGGTGGAACAGCTCTGCGACCAGGTGGTGATGCTGGCGGCGGGGCAGGTGGTGGCCAGCGGCACCCTGCCCGAGCTGCTGGCCCGCAGTGGCGCCAGCGATGCCGAGGCCGCGTTTATCCGTCTCAGCACCGGCGCTTGAAAAATCGCGGCACGTCCCCATTTCGAGGGGACAGGAAGAACACAACAGGGGCCTGAATATGACCGATACTGCCGATACCCAAAAACACCCCTTCCAGGCGGAAGTCAACCAGCTGCTGCACCTGATGGTGCATTCGCTGTATTCCAACAAGGAGATTTTCCTGCGCGAGTTGATCTCCAATGCCTCGGATGCCGCCGACAAGCTGCATTTCCTGGCGCTCAAGGATGACAGCCTGTTTGAGGGTGATCCGGACTTGCAGATCCATATCGAAGTCGACAAGAGCCAGCGCACCCTCACCGTGCGCGACAACGGCGTCGGCATGAGTCGTGACGAGGTGGTGGAGAATCTCGGCACCATTGCCCGTTCGGGCACTATGGAGTTTCTGAAAAACCTGAGCGGCGATGAGCGCAAGGATTCACGCTTGATCGGCCAGTTCGGGGTCGGTTTTTACAGCAGCTTTATCGTTGCCGACCGGGTCGAAGTGTTCACCCGCAAGGCCGGTTTGCCCGCCAGTGAAGGGGTTTACTGGGCCAGCGAGGGCAGCGGCGAATTCGAGCTTGGCCAGGCCGAGCGCGCGGTGCGCGGCACCGAAATCGTGCTGCATCTGAAAAAGGACGAGGACGAATTCCTCGAGCCCATGCGACTGAAGACCCTGGTGCGCAAGTACAGTGACCATATTTCAGTGCCGGTGATGATGGCCGCTGAAGCCGGCGAGGATGACAAGCCCGCTGAACCGGAGCAGGTCAATACCGCCACTGCCCTGTGGACCCGTAATCCGTCTGAGATTTCCGACGAGGAATACCAGGATTTCTATCGTCACGTTTCACATGATTTCGGTGACGCCCTGAGCTGGGCGCACAACCGGGTTGAGGGCACGCTGGACTATACCTCGCTGCTGTACGTTCCCGAACGCGCCCCCTTTGATCTGTGGCAGCGCGAGGGCCGGCGCGGCCTCAAGCTCTACGTGCAGCGCGTGTTCATCATGGATGACGCCGAGCAGTTCCTGCCCCTGTATCTGCGCTTTGTCCGGGGTGTGATCGACAGCAATGATCTGTCGCTGAATGTCTCGCGCGAGATTCTCCAGAATGATCACACCGTCAATTCGCTGCGCAAGGCGTTGACCAAACGCGTGCTGAAAATGCTGGCGCAACTCGCTGGTAATAATGCCGATAAATACCAGGCGTTCTGGGATCAGTTCGGCGCGGTACTCAAGGAAGGCCCGGGCGAGGACCCGGACAACCGCGAGTCTCTGGCCGGCCTGCTGCGCTTTGCCAGCACCCATACCGGTGACAGCCGCCAGAGCGTGAGCCTGGCCGATTATGTCGGGCGCATGAAGGACGGCCAGAAGCACATCTATTACATCATTGCCGACAGCCATGAAGCCGCCGCTGGCAGTCCGCATCTGGAGGTCTTCCGCAAGAAAGGCATCGAGGTGCTGTTGCTCTCCGAAGTGGTGGACGAATGGCTGATGACCCACTTGCATGAATATGACGGCAAGTCATTCAGCGATATCAGCAAAGGCGAACTGGATCTGGGCGAGCTTGAGGATGAGCAGGACAAGCAGGCCCAGGAGGAAAGCGACAAGGCCTGGGCCGGGCTCACCGAACGCATTGCCCAAAAGCTCGAGAACGAGGTCGCCGGGGTGCGCACCACGCATCGCCTGACGGATTCGCCGGCCTGCCTGGTGATTGGTGAATACGACATGGGGCCGCAGCTGCGCCGTATGCTGGAAGCGGCCGGTCAGAGCGTGCCCGACAGCAAGCCCACGCTGGAGATCAACCCGCAGCATCCGCTGCTGCAGCGGCTGAACAGTGAAACCAATGACACGCGGGCGGATGACCTGATCAGCGTGATCCATGACCAGGCGCGGCTTGCCGGCGGGGAATCACTCAAGGACCCGGCCAGTTATGTCCAGCGAGTTAACCGGCTGCTGCTGGAACTCTCGGGTGATGGTGCCTCCGGCAAACGCAAGTCACCGGCGGCCGCCGGGACCAAAAAGCGTGCCGCGAGCAAGAAACCGGCCGGCAAAAGCAAAGCCGGCGGCAAGAAATCGGCCTCCGGCGACTGATCCGCTCCTGACTACGAGGTGCGGGCAATAAAGTCGTTGATCACTCGCGCCAGTTCCTCGCCGGCGTCTTCCTGAAGGAAGTGGCCGGCGTTTTCAATGGTGGTGTGGGGCTGGCCGGCGCAACCGGGAATCAGCTTCTGCAATACCTTTTCGCCACCCCGGGTGATGGGGTCGCTGTCGCTGAAGGCGCACAGAAAGGGCTTGTTGAACTCCTGCAGCACTTCCCAGGCCTTGCGATTGGCCGGTGATGCCGGGTTATCGGGCGAGGTCGGCACCAGTATCGGGAAGGCCCGCGCTCCGGCCTTGTAGTGCTCTTCCGGGAAGGGCGCGTCATAGGCATCGCGCACTTCATCCGGCACATGCCTCGCACACGCGCCGCGAATGAGCTTGCCGGTCTCGAATACCGGGATCTCCTGCGAGAGTTTCTGCCATTGCAAAAAGGCATCGCCGGGATGACGGTCGCCGGTGGGCAGGAAGGTGTTGGCTGCTACCACGCGGGCGAAATCATCCGGCCGTTCTGCCACCAGGCGCAGCCCCAGCAGCCCGCCCCAGTCCTGGCAGAACAGGCTGATGTTGTTGATCTGCAATTCATCCACCACGGCATGCAGCCAGTCCATATGGCGCTGGTAGCTGTAATCGGCGACTTCCGAGGGCTTGTCGGAGCGGCCAAAGCCGACCAGATCCGGTGCAATGACCCGATGCCCGGCCGCAACCAGCGGCGGGATCATCTTGCGATACAGATACGACCAGGTGGGCTCGCCATGCAGCAGCAAAACCGGCGCGGCCTCGCGTGGCCCTTCATCCACATAATGAATCCGCAGCGATTCGCCCGTGCCCGAGGGGATTTCCAGATAGTTCGGCTCGAAGGCATAATCGGGCAGATTGGTGAATTGCTCGTCAGGCGTACGCAGGATTTTCATGGGCCACTCCCCGTTCCATGGTTTGCTTGAGGGCAACAAGCTTGCCAGAGGGGGCCGTTGTTGGCCAGAGGCTTGTTATCAGGCGGCTGCGCCGCTCATCAGCAGGCCACCGGCCGCCAGCGTGGTGGCGCTGATGGTGCGGTTGCGCCCGGCCTGTTTGGCGGCATACATGGCCATGTCGGCGGCGCGATGGAGCTTGTCGGCCTCGGCCGAGGGGCCTTCCACATAACGCGGGTCTGATACCGCCACCCCGGCTGAAGCCTGCACCCTGACTGGATCGCCATTGTTGGCGGTTATCGTGCGAGCGGCCAGCGCATCCCGCATCCGTTCGGCCACCTCAATGGCGCGTTTTTCGTCACAACCCGGCAAAATAATTGCAAATTCCTCACCGCCCACGCGGGAGACCACATCCCCCGGGCGGGCGGTGCCCGCAAGCGCCTCGCCGGCCTCGCGCAGTACCTCGTCGCCCACATCGTGGCCCCAGGTGTCGTTGATCTGCTTGAAGTGGTCGATATCCATCTGAACCAGCGCCAGCGGCCGCCGGTTGCGATGGCTGATGGCGATTTCCTCATCCAGGCGTTCGTCAAAATAGCGCCGGTTATACAGGCCGGTCAGGGCGTCCCGGTTGACGTTGCGACGCAGGATTTGCTCGATACTCCCCAGATACCAGCCGAACAGGCCGAAGGCGAGCATGGTGCCAAAGCCCAAATAGGCATATAGCAGGGGGTCATGGGTGGGCACAACACGCAGGTTTTGAATGACAAACCAGCCGATCGGGGAACCCAGGGCCAGGAGGATGCCCTGTAGTGTGCGTAGCCAGCGGCGAGGGAAATTCATGATCGTTATCCGGTGCGGCGCCGGCACGCATTCTAACCGCTTGCTGAGCGGCTGTCATTTTTTGCACCCTCTTGAACCCGGGCATTTGAGTCAGTACGGTATGAGTTCTCCCGAGACGACAAGCAGGCCGTACATCGGCATTGGCTACCAGGCCAGCGCCCGTGTGGCCGCGTATTGGTTTTCCGGACGCATGCAGCCGGCACCTGAACCCGTGTCTCATGCGATCCGGCACAGCAAAAATTAATGAGGGCAGGCTTATCCAGGCACGAACACAGCAATCATTCGGCGATGATCCCGTCGAAGTCCGCGAGACCGATCACTACAAGGAAGAGTACGTTACCAGCTTTGTGGAGCGCTGGGACGAACTCATCGATTGGGACAAGCGCTGGGAAAGCGAGGGTGATTTTTTCATCCGTAAACTCAAGGAGCGTGGTGCGAAGCGCATCCTGGATGTCGCCACCGGCACCGGGTTTCACTCCGTGCGCCTGATCGAGGCCGGTTTTGATGTGGTCAGCGCCGACGGCAGCCCGGAAATGTTGGCCAAGGCCTTCGAGAACGGTCGTAAACGGGGCCATATCCTGCGCACGGTGCAGGCCGACTGGCGCTGGCTGAATCGGGACGTGCATGGCGAATACGATGCCGTCATCTGTCTGGGCAACTCGTTCACGCATTTGTTCAACGAACGCGACCGGCGCAAGGCGCTGGCGGAATTCTATGCCGCGCTCGACCATGACGGCATCCTGATCATGGACCAGCGCAACTATGACTCCATCCTGGATCACGGCTTTTCCTCCGAGCACAAGTATTACTACTGCGGTGACCAGGTCTCTGCCGAGCCGGAGCACGTGGACGAGGGGCTGGCACGCTTCCGCTACGAGTTCCCCGGCGGCCATGTCTATCACCTCAACATGTTCCCGTTGCGCAAGGACTACACACGCCGGCTGATGCGTGAGGTCGGTTTCCAGAGGCTCGATACCTATGGCGACTTCCAGGCGTCATACCGGGATTCGGAGCCGGATTTCTTCATCCACATCGCCGAAAAGCTCTACAAGCCGGATGACGAGGGTTACGACAAGGACGGCCAGGGGTCGGCCGGCTACCGGAGCAAGGACTGAAGCAACGCCGGCAGGCTTCGCAGTAAATCAGGTAACAGGCAGGACAGGATCAGCAGCATGAGCGGTAATTACTCAACGGCCGTCTCTACGGCCCGCGATTATTACAATAGCGAGGACGCCGACAAATTCTACAGTACGGTCTGGGGCGGGGAGGATATCCATGTCGGCACCTATGAATCCGACATGGAACCGATTCGTGATGCCAGCCGACGTACGGTAGAGCGCGTCGCTGCCAAACTCTCCGGGCTCGACAATCAAAGCCGGGTGCTGGATATCGGCGCCGGCTATGGTGGCGCCATGCGCTATCTGGCGGCGAGGTTCGGTTGCCAGTGTGAGGCGCTGAACCTGAGCGAAGTGGAAAACCAGCGCGACCGCGAGCTCAATCGTGAACAGGGCCTGGATCACCTGATCAATGTCGTCGACGGCAATTTCGAGGACCTGCCCTACGACGACAACAGCTTCGATGTCGTCTGGTGCCAGGATTCCATGCTCCACAGCGGCAATCGTGTGCGTGTGGTTGAGGAAGTCGCCCGGGTACTCAAGCCCGGCGGCGAGTTTGTTTTCACCGACCCCATGCAGGCCGATGACTGCCCCGAGGGTGTCCTGCAGCCCATTCTTGACCGCATTCATCTGGAAACGCTGGGCTCGCCCGGTTTTTACCGTGAACAGGGCCAGCGCCTGGGTCTGGAGGAGCTTGAGTTTGACGAACAGAGCGCCCAGCTCACCCAGCACTACTGGCGCGTGCTGAAAGAACTCGAAGCGCGTGAACAGGAAGTCCGTAACGCCGGTGTCAGCCAGGCCTATATTGATCGTATGAAAAAGGGTCTGCAGCACTGGGTCGATGGCGGCAAAAAAGGTTATCTCGCCTGGGGCATCTTCCATTTCCGCAAGCAGGCCTGATCAGGATCGGGCCGAAGGCCCGGGCGTTTTCATTTTTCAGTGTTCAGATGGGGGCGCCTGACGTGGTTGGGGCCTGGTCGGGAGCGCTGTGGGGGCGCATTAAGGCTGTAAAAAGCTAACCATGAAGAAAAGAAGCGCATGAAGGGTTATTATTTCCGCACAAATGCGCAGCCACCGAAATCACCGAATACACCGAGATAATTACTTATCCAGAATTCGGTGCTTTCGGTGTATTCGGTGGCTTTATCCCGTCATTCCCGCGCAGGCGAGAATCCAGTAATCATCCGAAGCTCCCTGGGTCCCCGCCTTCGCGGGGACGACGAAACCCAAAGCCAGCTGATCCTCCCTGACCCTGATCCTTCATGCCCTTCTTTTCTTCATGGTTAGCTTTTACAGGCCGGCGAGCTGTTCCCGGGCCTGTTGCATGCCCTGCCGGGTGTTGCGGCGATTGGGCCAGATTTCATCGCCGGCCTCATAGGCCGCCACGGCCGCCTCCGGGCGCTCAAGCGCCAGCAACAGATCACCCAGTGCCTCATAAGGCGGATACAGGGCGCCCGGGGTGATCGGGTCCTTTTCCACCGTGGTTTCGAGTTCAGCCGCTGCTTTCATCAGGGCAACGGCTTGCTCATTGTCGCCCCCGGCATGGCTGATCCAGCCGGCAAGAATTTTGCGGTCCACCTCGATATTGGTGGCATAGCGCGATTCGCCGGCCTCCTCGGCGGCGTCGCGCAGTTCCGCCAGCCGTGCCTCGGCCGCTTCTGCCAACTCATCATCGCCGGTATGAATGGCCCCCAGCCCGCGGGCGTACCAGCTCAGGCCTTCCGGCCAGTGCGCGTTGTCCCAGGGCAGGTAATCGGGCTTGCGCACCGGCAGTGCCCTGGCTGTTTCCCAGTCGCGTTGCTCCACGGCAATACGCGCCGGCATAGCCGCGATGTGGAAAGCGGAAGCGAAGCCGGGCTGATGCCGCTCGACTTCCTGCGCTTCCTCCCACACGGCTTTTGCCTGGTCTTCGTTGCCCTTCTGCAAGTGGCCATAAACCAGGTAATCCAGCCCGTGGATGTAATGGAAAGAAATGGCGCCGTTGACCTCGTGATCGCGGGCGGCATCAGCCGAGCGCCGGTTCCATTCAATCACCTCGTCCCAGTGACCCAGGCGCACGTAGATATGTGAGGGCATGTGCAGGGCATGCGGCACGCTGGGGGCGATGTCGGCATAGGCCTCTACCATCTCCAGGGCATTCCCGGCACGGCCGTCCACATCGGTGGCGTGGATGCTGTAATGAATAGCCCCGGGATGCCCGGGTTCTGCCTCCCAGACGGCCCGCAGAATGGCTTCGGCCTCGTCATGCAGGTCATTCAGGGTGTCGGAATCCGCACCCATGGCCAGTGACAGGCGCGAAAGGCCGTACAGCGCCGCGATATCGGGATTATCCGGATGCTCGGCATACGCCTTGTCCATGCCTTCGGCCCAGGCCGTTATACGGTCGCGATAGCCGAGCGTTTCCTCCTGCTCAAAAAAGGCGGCCACCGCGTTGATCAGGGCCGCTTCACTGTCATCGTCCGGACCGGCGGCCCGGGCCTGTTCGATGTACTGACGCCCTGTGGCCAGCGTTTCTTCGTCAGGGCGCTCCGGCCACAGCGGCTGGAAGTAGGTGGCGGCCACGCCCCAATGGCCCATGGCACAATCCGGCGCGGTTTCAGTTAGCTCGCGGAAGGTGGCGCGCGCCTGCTGATACATCATGTGATGCTTGAGCGCCAGGCCACGCTGGAACTGTCGGGTGGCCGCCTCGTCACAGGCGGGCGCGAAGGTGACCACGCCCAGCGCCTGATCATCGTGCTCCGGGCTGACCGTCTCATCAACCTCGCGCTCGCAGCCGGTCATGAACACGGCAAGCGAAAACAACAGAATCAATGGTGCCGGGTGTCTTGTGATCATGATGGTGTCCTCCCCTCAAAAAACCATGACGTTTTGCAGTCTAGGGTCCGGGCTGTCGTTAATGCGTGTCTGATCTTGCTGTGATTGAACGGCGCTTGCGCCGGAAGGCCAAAAGTCAGTGTCCGTTGAGGCGCCGATATTCCCTGGGCGAACAGCCCAGATGGTGTCGAAAATGGCGCGCCAGATGCTGGGATGAATAACCGGTCATCATGGCGATGTCGGTAATGCTGAACTGGCTGTGCTCCAATAGTTCACGGGCTTTTTCCAGGCGCAGCCGGGTGAGGTAGCGATGGGGGGGCAGACCGTGGCTCTGGCGGAAAGCGCGGGCAAAATGCCAGGGCGAAAGGCCCACCAGGCCAGCCAGTTCACTCAGGGCGATGGTTTCGGCCAGATGCTCGCGCATGTAATCCAGCACCCGGGCAGATTGCCGGGCGGTTAATCCGCCATTGCATACCTGGTGTTCCCGGGCCTGTTCCGAGAGGCGCTCGAGCCGGGCCAGAATGCTGGCCACTGCGGTTTCGAGAAACAGTTGCGAGGTCCGGTCATGCCGGGCCAGTTCCTGCCACAGGGCCTCCAGGGTGTGGGCGATAAAAGGGTCGCGGTTGTGGCGGGTATGAAGCACGCCAAAATCGAGCGGATCATCCTGAGAGCGATCAAGCAAGTGTCGCGCCAGCGACAGGGGGATGCCGAGAAAACGCAAGCGGTGCGGATTGTTGATCTGGCACCAGGTATGGGCATTGGGCATGACCAGCACGAAATCCAGGGGCATACCCTGGCCCGAAAAACGGCCGGCACCCAGGTCACAACGGTAATGGAAGGAATGGCCGATGGCCTGGCTGAGCACCAGATACTGCAGTGGCAGCGCCATGACCTCGCCGGGCTCACCGGTGCTTTCCGCCATCTCCAGGCCCAGCCCGGCAGCGCTGCGCCGCTGCTCAATGGCAGAATAGTCGGCTTCGGGAACTCCCGGGGCCAGCTCGCAAATCCCTGAAACCGCCGTGCCCATGTTCACCCCCTGCAGTCTGTTCCGTAGCTGCTGTTGTTTTTCGGGCCTGACGTGCCATTAAGCCTAAAACATATTGGCCGGCGCCACAAAATAATGGCCCCCTGTCGGGGGCGTTTTCAGTGTTCAGTTTTCGGTTTTCAGACGGCGATGACTGGTGTGGTTGGGGCCTGTCGGGATGGCGTCGGGATGAAGCCAGAGCAGCTGAAAAGCTGAACATGAAGACCATGCAGTGGATAAAGGGCATGAAGTATGAAAGGTTTTGGTGCCGTCATTCCCGCGCAGGCGGGAATACCAGAGGCACTGCCCGGACGCATTTGTAGCCACCGAAGACACCGAATGCACCGAGTGGTCTCTGTTTATTAACTCCGTGAACTCTGTGTGCTTTGTGGTTGGTTATTAGCGGTCGGCAAGACGGTATTTAATTCACCACACAGTACACAGAGAAACACTTGATGTTTTTCGGTGTCCTTCGGTGAGTTCGGTGGCTATATCAACGAGCGCGGGCAAGGGTTGGCGGGGTTTCTGGGTTCCCGCCTGCGCGGGAATGACCAGCACTTCAAACTGAACACGCCCCCCTTCATTTTGGTCAGCCCAGGGCCCAGTCGATGGCCTCGCGGCACAGAGGCAGGTCGGGTGATTCACGGCGCGGGCCGAGTTGCTTGCGAGCCGATTGCAGCGCCGTGCGCAGGCCTTCTTCCACCACCGGGTGATAAAAGGGCATTTGCAGCAGCTGGTCCAGATCCAGCTTTTGCTGGATGGCCCAGGCCAGCAGATGGGCCAGGTGTTCGCCTTCAGGGACGGCCATTTCCGCGCCCAGTAGTCGTCCGCTGTCGGCCTCGGCATACACATGCAGCCGACCCCGGTTTTCCTCCGTCATGACAGCTCGGGACTGCTTGCGGAAATCGGCGCTGCCGATGATCACGTCCGCGGGCAGCTCCCGCCAGCCCAGGCCCACCCGGGCCGCATTGGGCGCGGTAAATACGATTGCCAGCGGCGCCCGGCGGGCCAGGCATTCGGCGCCCGGATGCAGGGCGTTATAGGCGGCAATACGCCCTTCGTCGGCGGCCTCGTGCATTAGCGGGCGCACATTGTTGACATCGCCGGCGATGAATACGGGCAGCTCGCCCAGGCGCAGCGTGGCGGCGTCAAATTCGGGGATACCGCGATCATCCAGGGCAGCGCCCAGCGTTTCCAGCCCCAGCCCTTCCAGGTTGGGCCGTCGCCCCAGCGCGGCGAGTACGCGGTCGACTTCCACTGTGGTGTTGCCGGCTTTGACGCGGACACGCTGGCCAGCGTCTTCCAGCTCGACCTCCGCGCCCAGGTGCAGTTGCATGTGCTCGGCCAGTCCCTCGGCCAGTGCGGCGCTGATTTCGGGGTCGCCCAGCCCGCCGACCTGCTCACCGCGATTAAAACCATGCACTTCAACGCCAAGCTGGCCCAGCGCCTGGCCGAGTTCCGCGCCAATCGCGCCCAGCCCGATCACCGCCACGCGCTGGCCAGGGTCTTGCAGCTCAAAAAACGTATCCGAGCTGACAACCCGGTCCCCCAGGGCCTGCCAGGGTTGTGGTATCACCGGACGGGTGCCTGTGGCGATGATCGTGGCCTCGGTACGAATGGTCTCACCGCCCACCTCCAGGGTGTTGGCATCAACAAAACGCGGGCGCCCGGCAATGCTGTGTTCGCCGGGCTGGCTGGCGCGAATGGGGCCGGCGGTGAATTGATCACGCAATTCGCGCACATGGCGCATGACCGCCGGCAGGTCCACCGCCATCTGGTCGGTGCCCGTGACGCCCGCACGGCCCAGAAACCTCCGGGCATGGTAGCCATGCGCCACTGCCAGCAGGGCCTTGGAAGGCATGCAGCCGACCCGGGCACAGGTCGTGCCATAGGGGCCGTCGTTGATCAGCAACACATCTTCGGTGACCCGCTTTGCTTCGGTCAGGGCGGTCAGCCCCGCCGTTCCGGCACCGATGACCACCAGTTTCACCTTGCGCATATTGCCCGCTCCCGTTGCTTGTATGCTCTGCTGGCATCTTATAGCGTTCGGTCCTGCTGCGACGAATTGCCCCCCTTCTGTTCGTCGGCTGTGTCAGTATGTTTTGGCCCTGGTCTGTGGTGAGATGAGCCCATGCAAAGTGACTTCTGGCATCGCCGCTGGCAAAAAAACGAAATCGGCTTCCACCGCAGCGACTTTAACCCGCGCCTGCAGCAATGGTGGCCGGCCATGCAGATTGCGCCGGGCGGCGCGGTATTCGTGCCCTTGTGTGGCAAGAGCCTGGATATGGTCTGGTTGCGCCAGCAGGGTCATCCGGTGGTGGGGATTGAGCTTTCGGAGCTGGCGCTGAAGGACTTCGGCGAAACGCACCAATTGCCGTTGCAATGGCATAGCGCGCCGCCGTTCGAAGTCGCCATTGCCGAGGGTTATTGTCTGTATCAGGGGGATTTTTTCCAACTTGAGTCCGGGCATCTCCGCGATGTCGCAGCGGTTTATGATCGCGCCGCCCTGATCGCCCTGCCTCCGGAGATGCGCGCGGATTACGTCGCCCATATGCGCCGCATAGTGCCCGTCGGCTGTCCCCTGCTGCTGATCACGATGGCATACCCCCAGGAGGAAATGCCCGGGCCGCCTTTCAGCGTGGGTGATGAAGAAGTCCGGCAGCTGTTTGCCGGCGGTGCTGTGGAATTGCTGGCCGAGTACGCAGCTTTGCCGGAATTCCCCGGCTTCGCCGAACGAGGGATCAGCGCGTTGACCGAACGGGTCTATCGCATTCACCTTCAGGTATGATCTGTCCTCCCGACACGCATGTTGTTGCCATGCCCGGAGTCAGGCTGAACCCATGAGTACGACTTTTACCCTGTGTGCGCAGTGTCCCGATCGCCCCGGCATTATTGCCGCGGTGAGCGGCTTTATTGCCGGCCACGGCGGCAGTATCTGCGAGGCCAGCCAGCATCTGGACCCGGTCAGTGGCTGGTTTTTCATGCGCTACGAGATTCGCGCCGAGACCCTGGCGCTGGATCTGGCCGCTTTTCGGGGTGAATTTCAGGCCGTGGCCGGGCCGCTTGAAATGCAGTGGTTTGTGACAGCCTCCGACCAGCCCAAACGGGTGGTGATCCTGGCCAGTCGCCAGGATCATTGCCTGGCCGATCTGCTCTATCGCTGGCGCAGCGGCGATATGCGCTTTGAATTACCAGCCGTGATTTCCAATCATGACGATCTGCGCCCGCTGGTGGAGCAGCACGGTGTGCCTTTCCACCATGTGCCGGTGCGCCGGGCGCAGTGCGAGGCCGATTTTGCCCACATTCGCGAACTGTACGAGGAATGCCGGGGCGATGTCATGGTGCTGGCGCGCTTCATGCAGGTCCTGCCCCCGGCCCTGTGCCGCGATTACGCGGGCCGCATCATCAACATTCACCACAGCTTCCTGCCCTCGTTTTCCGGCGCCCGCCCCTATGCCCAGGCCGCCGAACGCGGCGTGAAAATCATCGGCGCTACTTGTCACTACGTCACCGAAGACCTCGACGCCGGGCCCATCATCGAGCAGGACGTGATCCGCGTGCACCACGGCCACACGGCCGACCAGATGGCCCGCCAGGGCCGCGATGTGGAAAAGCAGGTGCTCGCCCGCGGCCTGAGTTATCACCTCGAGGACCGCGTGCTGCTGCACGGCAATCGCACGATTGTCTTTTCCTGACCCGCGCCTTCGGCTCGGGAAAACAGGGTTTCGCGCAAAGCTCGCCAAGAGCGCTAAGTTAAAGATCAAAAAGCTTGAACCATGAAGCGCGTGAAGCTCATGAAGGGGGATTTGTTGGGGGTGGTTGATGTTTCGGGGGCGGATGCCCGGATAGTCTGGCGGCTCAGTTAGCTGAGGGTGGCCTGTATTGGGCGCTCTCCGTCATTCCCGCGCAGGCGGGAATCCAGAAACTCCCCGAAGCCTCCCTGGGTCGCCGCCTTCGCGGGAACGACGACACCAAAAGCCAACTCATACTCCCTGACTCTTCAAGCCCTTCCATCCTTCATGTTTAGCTTTTGATTTTTCTTTGCGATCTTGGCGAGCTTTGCGCGAAACAAACAACCCACACCAAATACACCCCACACGCATCCCGACCAGGCCCGCAACCCCATCAGGCGCCCGGCGTCTTACAACCTTAGACCTGAGACTTACAACTCCCGGCGAAGCCGGGTTAAGTTCCACAGAACGTTTGAACCACCCGCTCATCCGGTTTCGGCGGGCGGGCGTAGTGCTCGTAGCCGGGGTGTTCGCTAAAGGGGTCGCCGAGGACGGTGAGCAGGTCGTTGAAAGTGCTGTAATCGCCTTCTGCGGCCTGGTCCACGGCGCGTTCGGCGAGGTGGTTGCGCAGGATATAGGCCGGGTTGGTGGCCTGCATGGCCTGCTGGCGTTCGCTTTCGGGGGTGGCCTGCTGCGCCAGCCGCGCGCGCCAGCGTGTCAGCCAGGCATCCAGGCGGTGGGTATTGGCAAACAGGGCGCGCAGGGTTTCATCGGCCGCGCCGTCATCGCTGGACGGGTCATCGGGCAGCCAGGACAGGGCCCGGAACACCAGGGTGTAGTCGGCGCGCTGCTCGGACATGCAGCCGAGCAATTCTGTAACCAGGGCTTCATCATCCGCCTGGCCGCCGGTCAGGCCCAGTTTGCGCCGCAGCGCCGCCTGCCAGGCAGCTTCAAAACGGGGTGCGAAGCTATCAAGGCTTTGCTCCGCCGTGGCAACCGCCTTTTTCTCGTCGGGATCCAGCAGCGGCAGCAGGGTTTCGGCCAGGCGCGTCAGATTCCAGTGGGCGATGGCGGGTTGGCGGTTGTAAGCGTAGCGACCGCCACGGTCGATGGAGCTGTAGACCTGCCCCGGATCGAATTCATCCATAAAGCCGAAGGGGCCGTAGTCGATGGTCTCACCGGTGACGGACAGATTATCGGTATTCATGACGCCGTGGATAAAACCCACCGCCAGCCAGTCGGCGATGAGATCGGCAGTACGTTCGCTGATCCCCTTCAGCAGGGCGAGGTAAGGGTTGGCGGCCTCGCGCACATCAGGGTAATGCCGGTCGATGACGTAATCCGCAAGAATGCGTACGGCCTCGTGATCACCGTTACGGAAAAAATACTCAAAGGTGCCCACGCGAATATGGCTGCGGGCCACCCGGATCAGCAAACCGCCCGGCTCGGCCTCCTCGCGCCAGACTTCCTCGCCGGTTTCCAGCAGGGCCAGGGCCCGCTGGGTCGGTACCCCCAGCGCGGCCATCGCCTCGCTGGCCAGATATTCACGCACCATGGGCCGCAGGGCGGCGCGGCCGTCGCCGCCGCGAGAGAAGGGCGTGCGTCCGGCGCCCTTGATCTGGATGTCATGGCGGATGCCGTCGCGGGCCAGCAGTTCGCCCAGCAGCACTGCCCGGCCATCACCGAGTTGCGGCACGAAATGGCCAAACTGATGCCCGGCGTAGGCCATGGCCAGCGGCAGCGCGCTCTCCGGCAAACGGTTCCCGGCCAGCATGGCCACACCGGCCTCGCTTTCAAGCAGCGCCGGGTCCAGCCCCAGGTAGTGCGCCAGCGGGCGATTGAGCTGCACCAGCCGCGGCTTGCTGACCGGTGTGGGCGCCACCCGCGCATGGAAATGCGCCGGCAGACCGGCGTAGCTATGCTCAAAGGGAAGCTGTTCCAGATTCATTTTCCACCGCTAAAACGGATGTGGCACAGATACAGACCATTCGCATGCCACCCCGTTCACACCAAGGGAATGCTGTTCACGTAACCACGTAACCACGTAACCACGTAACCACGTAACCACGTAACCACGTAACCACGTAACCACGGATTCTGGCTGGCGTCAGCCAGCCAGAATCAAGGTACAGTTGTTACCACCAAAGGCAAAGGAGTTACTCAGACAGTAGCGCGTGCGGTCCGTGGGCAGGGTTGCGGGATGCTCCAGCAAGCCGATGGGCGCGAGTTCCGGATCGCGTTCGCCATTGAAAATATGGGCCGGCAGGATGTGATCACGGTTTTGTGCCGACAGCAGCAGCCAGCACAGGCCGGCCTCGATGGCGCCGGCCGGGCCCAGTGTGTGACCGGTGAGCGTCTTGGTGGAGCTGCAGGGCGTGCCGGTGCCGAAGACGCGGCTGACTGCCGCGCTTTCCATGGCGTCATTCAGTGGCGTGCCGGTGCCGTGCAGGTTGATGTAGTCAATCTCTGCGGCATCCAGCCCGGCATCAGCCAGCGCCATGCGCATGGCGGCTTCGGCGCCCTCGCCCTCCGGCTGTGGCGCGGAGATGTGATGCGCATCACTGGCATCGCCGGCCCCGGCCAGGCGCACGGGGCCCGGTTCGCGGGTCATCAGAAATACCGCGGCGCCCTCGCCAATATTGATGCCGTCACGACCGGCGCAAAAGGGCCGGGTGGGGCCTGTTGCGATGGCATCAAGCGCGGCAAAGCCGTTCAGCGTGAGCCGACACAGGGAATCGCTGCCGCCCACCAGCACGGCATCACACAGCTCCATTTCCAGCAGATGACGGGCCTCCATGAAGGCGCGGGCACTGGAGGAACAGGCGGTGGAGATGGTCCAGGCCGGCCCGCCCAGTTCCATCAGTGCGGCCAGCGCCAGCGCGGGGCTGGCCATTTCCTGCTGGCGGTAATCAAAGCTGGCGGGAAGCGCTTCGCCGTGCTCATGCGCGGCAATGGCGGCCTCACCCTCGGCAATGCCGGAGGTGCTGGAGCCCAGCACCACGCCAATACGCGCTGCGCCGTAGCGGTTGCGGGCGGCTTCGATCTCATCGTGGATCCGGGTGCAGGCGGCGGCCAGCAGGCGATTGTTGCGTGAGGTCTGGGGGGCCAGGTGTTGCGGCCAGGCTGGCAGTTCGGCATCCACGGCGCCGGTATGCACGCTGCGGCCGGGTATCCAGCCATCCGACGCGCGCATGCCGGGCGCCTTGCCCGCCAGCAGGCTGGCGAGGATTTCGGCATTGTCATCGCCCATGGCGTTGATCATGCCCAGGGCATTGAGATAACAGGCTGTGGCACTCATGGCTCCGGTGCCTCCTCGTGGCCGGTTCCGGCCCAGAAGTCATAAAAGTTGAACCATTGCAGGGGGGCGCGCAAGGCCAGCTGCTGCAGTTCATCGGCGTATTGCTGGATCCAGCCGGCCAGGTCCGCTTCCCGCCGGGCACGTGACAGATTAATACGCTCGGCGAAGGGTTTGACTTCAATATCGTAAATGCCGTCGTCATGCTTGATGCAGCTCATGAAATACACCGGGCAATGCAACAGCGAGGCGACAATAAAGGGCCCGGCCGGAAACAGGGCCTCCTCGCCCAGAAAGCGCGCCGGCATCAGCCGGGATTGTTGACCGGGCGGGGTGCGATCCGCGGCGATGGCAATGAACTCGGCGCGGCGGATTTTTTCATCCAGCACCAGTGCGGTCTGGGGGCCGAAATGGGCGATATCAATGATGTCACTGCCGGCGCGCGGGTTGTTGCGGCGGATAATGTCATTGATATGCGCGGCGTTGCGGGTGTAGACCAGCGCGTTGAGCTTGATGAACTCGATGTCGGTCATCAGCCCGCGGGTCATTTCCATGTTGCCCAGATGGGAGGTGAGAATCACCGCGCCCTGACCACTGTCGCGCTGGTCAAGCAACAGACGCTGGTTGTGGAAACGCATATGTTCGTGGCGCAGTCGCCCCTGCCAGCAGGCCAGGCGGTCCACGATAGCGTCGCCGAAACTGTACAGGTGGCGGTAGACCAGACGGTTATCCGGCGCCCGGGGCAGTGCCCCGCCCTGCTCATGCACCCGTTGCAGGAAATCACGCGAGGTCTGGCGTGCTTCCCGGTTGGTGAGAAAAAAATAGCCGATCATCGGATACAGCAGCAGCTTGATGACCCGGCTGCCGAGCAGGCGGTAAATCTGGAAGACCAGCCACAGGGCCCACCAGCTGCCGCGTTCGGGCTGATGGGACCAGTGTTGTACGTCGTGGCGGCCTCTGAGCAACCGCGGCAGCCGCCACAACATGCCCAGCACCAGACGGGTATGCATGGCGGTGATGCGCAGGTTGTCAGCGAGTACGGCGAAGTGCGAAACCCCGCCCGGCGGATACACCACACGGGTATCTACAAAGCGCACCGGGGTGCCCTGCCAGTAAAGCCGCACCATGATCTCGGTGTCGAAATCCATGCGCCGGCCGACCCGGCTGCGCTCCAGCAGCGCCAGCGTCGGCGCCAGCGGATAGACACGAAAACCGCACATGGAGTCTTTGATCGAGAACGACAGGGTTTGCAGCCAGACCATGGCGTGAGTGAGGTAGCGCCCGTACAGGCGCGCGCGCGGGATGTCGTCGCCATAGCGCGGGCGGCCGCTGATCAGGGCTTCGGGTTCGGCGCGGGCGGCTTCAAGCAGGGCGGGGATGTCGGCCGGATCATGCTGGCCGTCGGCATCAATTTGCAGGGCGTGAGTGTAGCCCCGGCTGGCGGCCAGGCGCATGCCGTGTATCACCGCTACGCCCTTGCCACGGTTGCGTTGCAGCCGGGCCAGCTCCAGCCAGTCGTGTTCATCGGCCAGCGCTTCAAGGGCGCGGGCATTGTCGCTGTCGCTGCCATCATCGACCAGCAGGCATGGCAGGCCCGTTGCCGCCAGTGCGGCGAGGGTATCGCGCAACTGGCGGCTGTGGTTGTAGCAGGGCACAACAAGGCAGGGCCTGAATGCCAACGGGATGCTCCCCCCGCCGCCAGTGGCGGCTCAGCCGGCCTGGTGGCTTTCGATGAACCGGCGCAGGGCACTGACCGAGGCAAAGTGTTCCTTGTTGGCCTCGTCATTGGCATCGAGCTTGATGTTGTACTTTTTCTGGATGTTCATGCCCAGTTCCAGGGCATCGATGGAATCCAGCCCCAGGCCATCCACAAACAACGGGTCATCGTCGCCGATGTCGTCGGGCGTGATGTCCTCAAGATCCAGACAATCGATAATCAGTTCTTTTATTTCCTGCGCCAGGTCACTCATTGGCAAGTATGCTCCTGTAATAGTTTTCAAGATAACGGTTCAGGCGCCGCGTTGTCAGCGCCGGGCCGCCGCTGGCATCCACGACATCTTCAATGCGGATTGGATCCTGCGGCGTGATGGTGTAACGGGTTTTCTCTGGCGGTATGTTGTACCAGCGCTCCTGTTTACTCAGTGTGGGCGGCGCGTTACGAATCACCACCGGCAGTATTTCCGCATTGTTACGCACCGCGATATTGGCCGCGCCACGCTGGAATTTTACGGGCTCGCCGCGCACCGTGCGCGTGCCTTCAGGGAACACCACCAGCGGATCTCCGGCGTCGAGTACGCGTTTGCTGCGCTCCAGCAGCGTGGCCGAGTCACTGGCATTGCTGATAAAGCCGGCGCCCTGGACCATGCCGTAGGTCAGGGGGTTGCGCCACATGGCCTGTTTGACCACGCAACCACTGCGCGGCAGCAATGATATCAGCAGTACTACATCAACCAGCGAGGGATGGTTGGCGATGACCACCCGGCCGGCGGCTTCCCGGCGCAATCGTTGCACATCCTCGGCGCTCAGGGAAAGCACCCCGTTCATGCGCATTTGCCAGGCGAACAGCCGGAACACCAGATGAATGACCTGGCGTGCGCGGGCTTCGCGCCGCTCACGGCTGCCGGGCCACAGGCGCACCACCGGCATGATGGTCAGACTGAAAATCAGCGCACCAATGCCAAAGCTGACAAAGTTATAGCCGGTGGCCAGCAGCCGCCAGTAGTAATTGAGTGACTTCAATTGCGTTCCCAGAGCCAGCGGTGATTTTCGCCCGCTACAGTGAGATGTTCGACATCGCCGGCCAGCATGGAGAGCAGCGCGATCTCGACGGGCAGTGAGGTTGATGTGCGGGGTGCATCTTCAGTGCCACACAAACGCCAGCCGGCAGACTCATCTGCCGCCACCAGGCGCAGACCCAGGGCAAAAACGCCCACAGGGTAGTCGGCCCAGCGGCGATAAAATTCAGGCGGACGTTCATCGGCCATAACCACGGTCACGGCGGATTCGCCGCGCTGCAGATAACCGGCAGCGGCAATGATCGCGCTCGGCAGGCTGTCCATTCCGGCGGCCAGGGCCGTGGCCCCTGCGCGATTGCCGGTGGCAATGGAATACAGGCCGGCGGCGCTATTGTGTACCGACAGGCTGAAGGCGTTGGGTGACAGTGGTTGTTCACGGGCGAGATCGGCCAGCAGCTCACTGCTGCGATGCAATTCGCCGTGACGTGAGGCAAAGATCATGCGGGTGTTGTGGTCCGGTTCGTTGCATTCCCACGCCACACGCAATGCGGCGCGGCTGACCCGGCTGGCGCGTCGGCGCAGCATGGGCGGCATGAAATCCAGGCGGGGCTTGTCCGGTTCGGTCGGGATTGCATCCACCTGACCACCTTCGACCAGCCATTGCTGCCAGTCGGCACGGGTCTCCACGCCCGGGGCCCAGGCCGCCCAGTGGCTGATGGCGAAGCGCAGAGGATGCATGGGTCAGTCCGCCTCCAGCGCTTCCAGCACGACCATGGCCTCGCCTTCGAGCAGGGTGCGGTCATTGCAACTCAGGCTGAAAGCATAATTGCGGCTGTCCGCCATGCTTTGCAGTGCTTCGGCATGGATCAGCAGTTCGGCATCCAGGTCATCCAGCCGCTGACATTGCCACTCGACGCGGTTGATAACCGCGACAAAGCCGCGGCGCGGCGGCCCCTCGCCGGCGGCCAGTCCGCCATGTACCGCCATCGCCTGGGCGGCATATTCAATGCCGGCTTCCACCGGCAGGCAATCATCACGCCGCAGCGGGTTGTCCGGCGCCCGGTGGCTGGTGGCGCGGGCGGTGATACAGCGGGCGTCATGGGCGGTGATCGCTTCCAGCAGGCACATCTCACCGGCATGAGGAATCATGGCGGCAATGGCGTCGCGATCAAGGATGTCCATGCCAGATGGCCCGCTCCGGTCGGTGTGGGTTATTGCCAGCGGCGGAAGATCAGCGAGGTATTGATGCCGCCGAAGGCAAAGTTGTTACTCATGATGTATTCGCAGTCGAGTTCACGGCCCTCGCCGGTGATGTAGTCGAGCTCGGCGCAGTTCGGGTCAAGATTTTCAAGATTGATCGTGGGGTGAAACCAGCCCTCGTTCATGCTGTGAATAGCCACCCAGGCTTCCAGTGCACCGCAGGCGCCCAGGGTATGGCCGGTATAGCTCTTGAAGGCACTGATGGGTACGGCCCGCCCGAAGGTTTCCCGGGTGGCAATGCTCTCGGCGACATCCCCGCGATCGGTGGCTGTGCCATGGCCGCTGACATAGCCGATCGCTGACGGATCGAGCTCGGCGTCGGCCAGCGCCAGCTCCAGCGCAATCTGCATGGTGGTGGCTTCGGGCTGGGTGACGTGGCGGCCGTCGGAATTGGTGCCAAAACCCACCACCTCGGCATGGATATGCGCGCCTCGCGCCCGGGCGTGCTCCAGTTCTTCCAGCACCAGGCTGCCGGCGCCTTCGCCAATCACCAGCCCGTCACGGTCGCGGTCATAGGGTCGCGGTGTGGTGTGGGCTGCGTCATTGCGGGTGGAGGTGGCAAACAGGGCGTCAAATACAGCGGCTTCGGTGGGGCAGAGTTCTTCCCCGCCACCACCGATCATGATGTCCTGGGCGCCGCTGCGAATCGCTTCATAGGCATAGCCGATGCCCTGACTGCCCGAGGTGCAGGCGCTGGAGGTGGTATAGATGCGGCCCTTGAGGCCGAAGAACACGCCCACGTTGACTGGCGCCGTGTGCGACATCATGCGGATATACGTGGTGGCAGTAATGCCGCTGGTCGAGCGGTTGATCAGCAGGCCCGCAAAATCAGTCAGCGCGTCGGTGCTGCCGGTGGAAGAGCCATAGGCCACGCCGGCCCGGCCGCTGCCAAGGATCTCTTTTTCTTCCAGCAGCCCCGCATCGGCCAGCGCCAGCTCGGTGGCGCGGGTGGCCATCAGCGCCACCCGGCCCATGCTGCGGGTGGCCTTGCGACGGTAATGCTCAGGCCGTTCAAATGCATCCACCGGGCCGCCAAGCCGGGTCAGCAGGCCCTCGTAGATGTCCCACTCATCCATGTAGCGAATACCGCTGCGACCCGCGCGCAGGTTCTCCCGTACCGTGGTCCAGTCCTGGCCCACGGATGACACCCCTGCCATGCCGGTGACTACCACGCGCCGCATCAGCACAAGCCCCCGTTTACCGAGATCACCTGACGGGTAATATAGGCGGCATCTTCACTCATGAGAAAGCTCACAGCCCCGGCGACTTCATCGGCCGTACCGGCGCGCTGCGCCGGGATCATGGGCAGCATCTGTTCCAGCGGCAGTTCTTCGGTCATGTCGGTTTCAATCAGGCCCGGGGCTACACAATTGACTGTAATGCGCCGCTTGGCCAGTTCCAGCGCCAGCGCCTTGGTGGCGCCGATGATACCAGCCTTGGAGGCGGAATAGTTGACCTGGCCGCGGTTGCCCATGATGCCGGACGCCGACGCCATGGTGACAATGCGGCCCGGCTGGCGGCGGCGGACCATGGGCATGATCAGCGGCTGCAGGACATTGTAGAAACCATCCAGATTGGTATGGATCACGCTGTCCCAGTCCTCGCCGGTGAGCGCCGGGAAGGCACCGTCGCGGGTCACGCCGGCATTGCATACCACCCCGTAATAGGCGCCGTGTTCGCCGGTGTCTGCCTCAAGGGCCTCGCGGGCAGCGTCGCGTTCGGCGACATCAAACTGGAGAATGCGCGGCGCGGCGCCCCCGGCGGCTGTGATTTCTTCGGCAACCGCTTCGGCCTGCTGGCGCTGGCTGCGACAGTGCAGCACGACCTGGAACCCGTCTCGCGCCAGGCGCAGGGCAATGGCCCGGCCGATACCACGGCTGGATCCTGTAATCAGTATGCTCTCCACTAGTACCCCCCCAGTTGCATGAATTCTTCCATGCTGCGCGGCATGACGGCCTTGATCCGCGCCTGCTGGCGCAGCCCCGGCGCTTCAATTCGGCAGTCAAAGGCGCCAATGCCGGATTCGTCCTCCAGCATGCGTTCAATATGAATGTCCAGCGCCAGCCCCTCGCTGAGCCATGGCTGCGAACTGTCAAAACGCCGGGTCCCCAGCAGCAGGCCGGGGCGCACACTCCGACCGGCGGCCAGCTCCCGATAGCCGGCCCAGGCGGCGGCGGCCTGGGCCATGAATTCGAGCCCGGCGAAGGCTGGCAGACCGGTGTCGCCGGGGCGACTCAGCGGGCATTGTGCTCGCACGCACGCAGCCGCTCGCAAATGCTCGTCGCCGACCTCAATAATGCGGTCCAGCAACATCATGGCCCCGGAATGAGGCAACAGTTCAGCCGGCTTGTATTTGTCTCGGGTATTCATCTCTGGCGTATTTTACCGGCATGGCTGTTCGCTGTCGGTGTCCACAATGTCATGATGCAGTGTACGAATCTCCAGCCGGTAGCCAAAGCGGAGGTGTTCCAGCCGGGCGCCACTTTGCCATGGGTCGCTGTCAAAGTCAGCGCGTGACCACGCCTGGCCGTCACGCAGCAGCGTTCTGCCCCCCGCATCTTCGCGCAATGACCATGACGGCCCCCAGGCCTGTTCCAGGGCTTCAGCCGGCCACAATACCAATTGCATATCGGCAAGAATTGCTTCGCTATCCAGCCATTCCGGTAATTCCCGGCGTACCCGCGTATGCACCCCTGCGGCATCATGGCGCAGACGCAGAACCTCGAGGCCTTCGGGACTCAGCAGTGCCAGCGTCATGGCGCCGTCACAAATCTCGCCGGCGGCGATAAAGCGCTGGCTGTGCGCTTCGTGACTGATGGTAATCAGTTGTTCAAAGATGCGTTCCCCGCCCGCGGCGGCCGGGGCCAGCGCGCGCGTGCTTTCAGCAAGCTGACGTTCAACCGGGCTGGTGCAGGCGGCCGCCAGCAGAGCCACCGTGACCATGCTGATCAGCGATCGGGCTGACATACCCGGGCCAGCACATTAAGTCGACGCTGGTGGTCACGCACGTAGGGGTTGTTCTCATCCCAGGCATAGCCGGCGAGAATGGAACAGATCATGGCCTTGATCTCTTCGGGCTTCTCCGGATGGAAGATCACATCCTGAAAGCTGCCGTCATACCAGGCACTGACATAGGTGCGGAAAGTCTGCACGCCATGCGAGAGCGGTTCGGCGAAATCCTGCTGCCAGTCCACGCTTTCGCCGCGCAGCTGCCGGTCCAGGGTCTCGGCGGCCAGGCTGGCGGACTTCATGGCAATGGTGACGCCGGAAGAAAAGACCGGGTCAAGGAATTCGCCGGCATTGCCGAGCAGGGCGTAGTTGCGCCCGGTCAGTGATTTGACGTTGGCGCTGTAGCCGGTGATGTGGTTGAAAGGCGTGTCAAAAACCGCGTTGGCCAGGTGACGCTTGAGATCCGGCGCTTCACTGACCAGTTGGCGCAGCTTGTCGCCCGGTTCATCGCCGGGCACCCGGGCAAGAAAGTCCGCCTCGGCCACCACACCCAGCGAACAGCGTCCGTCACTGAAGGGGATCAGCCAGTACCAGCAGTCCACGTGCTCTGGATGCACGGTTATCAGTATCTTGTTGCGGTCGAAATCGGCGCTGCTGATATGGTCCTCGACATGCGTGAAAATCGCCTGGCGAACGGGGAAGTTTGATGGCGCCTCCAGCCCCAGCATGCGCGGCAGCACGCGGGCAAAGCCACTGGCATCAAGCAAAAATTGCCCGCTGACCTTGTATTCGCGTTCTTCGGCATGGTCATGCACGGTCAGCTCGGGCAGTTCTCCGTCGATATTGACGTCGGTAATTTCCTGCTGATAGCGGATTTCCGCGCCGGCCTTTTCTGCTTCATCAGCAAGCAGCTTGTCGAACTCGGCCCGCCGCACCTGGAAGGTGGTGCCCCAGCCGGGCGTGAATTTTTCCTCGAAATTGAAAAAGTCGTGTTGCTCGCCACGGTCAAAGGCGGCGCCGTTTTTGAACTGAAAGCCAAGCCGGTCGGCGTTTGCCTGCAGGGCCTCCATCATTCCGGCCTCCTCGATAAAGGCCATGCACTGGGGCAGCAGGCTTTCGCCGATGGAGAAGCGGGGGAAAACGGCGCGTTCCAGCACCAGGGGCTTGTAGCCGCGCTTGACCAGCAGGGCGGCGGCGATAGACCCGGAAGGTCCGGCGCCAATAATGACTGCGTCATACGGATGGCTCATCCGGTATTTCTCCTGTGCCAGAAGCTTCGGGTGGCCGGGCCAGCAGCGCCAGCAGCCAGGCGGCCACGAGTCCCGGCACCAGCGTGATACCAAAGGCGCTGATTACCGGGGTGTTGGAAAAGGCCAGCAGCCCGAAGGCGAGGACCGTGGTGGTCGCCGCCATCGTGATCGCCAGCCCGGCACTGCGTCGGCCGTCACGGTCGGCGCAATGGTAAAACAGGGCGTAGTCAATGCCTACACCGGCAATCAGCAGCAGGGCCATCAGGTTGAACACACTGAACAGCGCGCCACTGTAGCCGACGATGGCCAGACTCACCATGATGGCCATGACCGGGACACTGATGACTCTCAGCGCCTGGCGCAAGCCCAGCAACAGCGCCAGGACTGCGGTGGCCACCACCAGCGCCAGCGCCAGCAGCACCAGGCTCAGGCGTCGATGTTCGCGCATGCCCTGGCTGATATCCCCGACATAATTGACCCATTGCACGCCGGGATGTTCCGCAGCCAGTGCTTCCAGCGCCGGTTCAGCATCATCTCCCAGCCCCTGCACCGTGACCAGGGCGCGACAGGCCTCGTCATCACAGCCCAGCCAGAGCTGACGATAGCGCGGGTCAACATGACGCAGTGCGGTTTCGACAGGCAACCACTGCGGCGGGGCGCTCATCCGGGCTTCATGGGTCCGGGCGTGGTCCTCGCCCAGCCCCAACTGTGCCATATAACTTGTCAGAAGGCCGCTGCTGACCAGTTGGCTGGTCAGCGCGGCGTTTTCCGTTTGCTGCCGGCGTGAAGGAATCACCTGCACCGGCGCCCGATAAGCTTGTAGATGTTGCTCCTCGCGCAGGGCCTCAAGCCCGGGCAAAAGGGCCTCCTGGCGTTGCAGCAGGGTTTCTTCGTCGGCCGCGCTGACGAGGATGAAATAACTGCCTTCGGTGCGCTGCAGCAGGTCACCGATCAGGCGGTCGTCCGCCAGCAGTCTTTCAGGGGCGGCATAAAGCAGGTGAATATCATCACGCGCTTCCAGCATGAACAGCCCGGGCAGGCATGCGGCCATTAGTGCCAGGCAGATCCAGACCCAGCGGATACGCCGCACGGGCAGCCGCATCCGGGGTGCGGCGGCGCGGGCCGGGCGGGTCAGCAGGGGCAGCAGCCAGACTACGGTCAGCCAGCTGAAGATCAGGCCGCTGGCGGTAAATACGGCCACCTGCCGCAGGGCCGGGAATGGGGCGATGGCCAGCGACAGAAAAGCCAGTACGCTGGTCACCAGCGCCAGGCGCAGCCCCGGCAGGACATGCCGGAGGCCCTGCTGCGGGGTCCAGTCCGGGCGCAGGCTGTCACACAGGTAATGAAAGGCGTAATCCACCGAGACGCCGATGACAGTGGCGCCAAAGACCAGAGTGATCAGGTGCAGTTGACCGAAAACCAGCAGACTGGTTGCGAGGCCGCCGAGCAGCCCGGCGCCAATCACCGTGAGGGTCAGCAACAATGGCCGCGGCGAGCGAAAACGCCACAGCAGCAGCGCCACAATGGCGAGCAGGGAAACCCCGCCGATCAGGGTGATTTCGCGACTGGCGCTGGCGGAACCCCAGGCGGTAAAAACCGGTGCGCCGGTGACATGCAGGGTGATATTTTCCTGCGCCGCCCATTCAATGGCCTCCTGCCACAGCGCCAGCAAGGGGGGGTCCATGCTGACAGCGAAGGCGGCTTCGGCCACGCTGGCATGCAATACGGCAAAGTAGTATTCCTCGTCCCGTTCGGCCGAGGCGTCCACAATCATCATGCCATCGACCACGGCGGCGCCCGGACTTTCCAGCATGGGCGACAGGTAACGCCGGAACAGACCCAGCGGGTCTTCGGCCAGCCGCACGATTCCGGTTTCGCCTGCCAGGCCGTATTGTTCGGTCAGCCGGTGCTGCACAAAGGTCTCGGGATCATCCCGCAGGGCCCGGGCATCCGCGGGGGCCAGCAATACCTGCTGCCACGCCAGCAGCTCCCGCCAGGCTTCGCGCATGGGGGTGCTGTCAATTTCGGTGTGGATTTCACTGAACAGACCGCTGTCATCCAGTCTTGTCGCCAGTTCATGGGCGGCGCTGGCGGCCTCGCCCGGGCTGCGGGCGCCGGTCAGCCACAGGGTGGCGCGGGCAAAGGGTTCAGTCAGTTGTTGGCGGGCCGCGACCACGCCGGGGTCACCCGGGCCGTCCGGCAGCAAGGCATGCAGGTCGGTTTGCAGCCGGGCGCCGCTGCCAAGCTGCATGAGCAGCACGACGCCGGCCAGGGCCATCAGCCCCGGCCAGAGGCTACGGCGCAGCCTTGCCGACACGCTCGAAAACCTGTTGTGTCTGCTCGTCCAGTGTCTCGGGGTGCTCGATGGCGGCAAAGCGCAATTCGGTGCGCCCGCCCTCGCCTTCTTCAATCACCACCTTGTGCGGATATTCATCGCCGCTGAGGGTAATGGTCGCCAGGGCGTCGGCAAGACTGCTGTCACGCGGGCTGAGTTCAAGTTCCCAGCCGACATCCACGGCTTTGGTGGTGACCTCGAAATGGTCCTGCAGCCGCGCCATGTCGCCACTGAACAGGGCCCGGAAGACCGGCCGCAGGGTGGTCATCGGGCTGGCGCCGCTTTGTCGTTCGCCGTTGCGGTACAGACCGCCCGGTGTGATCACCAGGGTCGAAGGCGCCGGTTCATCCACCTGCCAGAGGATGCCCCGGTCCACATCGTGCACAAAGCGCCCGCTTGAACGCAGGGGTCGGGTGAGTTCGGGCAGCTGGCGTATTTGTGTGAATTCACCGCGGGTGATGTCATGGGCGTCGAGTTCAGGCAGGGGGATGTCTGTATCGCCGGCTGCGAGGCTTGCAAGCGGCCACCACAGAACAACAAGCATCAGCGCCGCCCCGGGCCGAATCATCTGTCGACTCCCAGTTTCTGCAGCAGGATATCCGGCGAGGCAAAGCACATCTCGCCATCGGGCATGCTGACCGCCACCTGCGAGGTGTGGCCCTTGCTCAGACGTTCGCCGGTGGCCTCATCGCGAATCTCGAACTTGATCTTGAGGCGGTTTTCGTACTCCGCGATCCAGGCTCTGACCTTGACGCGTTGCTGGAAGGTCAGGGGTCGGGCATAGCGGATCTGCATGTCGATCACCGGCCAGGCGTAGCCGGAATCTTTCATCTGCAGGTAGTTGTAGTCGATCTGGTCCAGCAGGGCACAGCGCGCGATCTCGAAATATCGGGCGTAATTGCCATGCCAGACGATGCCCATCATATCCACGTCGTGGAAAGGCACTTCAATAGTGATCTCGGTTTGCCAGCGTGGATCACTCATCCAGCTCGAACCCCCGGTTGCGAATCTGCTGGCAGACTTCACGCAGGGTGGCCTCCAGCGGGCGGTCTTCCTCCAGCAGCGGGAAAAGCGCGTCGATTTCCGCCAGGGTGTGTTTGACGCCCGGGGTCAGTGTCGCCGTATCAAGCCCTTCTCGCTGGCGCAGACGCAAGCCCTGGCAGGCCGCCATCAGAGTGGCCGCAGCCACCTGTTCGGTAAGGGTCTGCACCCGCAGACAGTCACGGGCGGCAATGGTGCCCATGCTCACCTTGTCCTGGTTATGGCATTCGGTGGAGCGTGAGAACACGCTGGCCGGCATGGTCAGCTTGAGGGCTTCGGCGGCCCAGGCCGAAGTGCCGATCTGTACGGCCTTGAAGCCGTGGTTCAGGGATTGGCGTTCTCCCGTGGCCCCGGTGAGATTGGCGGGCAGGCCATGGTTGAATTTGGGGTCTACCAACTGGGCGAGCTGACGGTCGAGCAAGTCGGCGATATTGGCCACGGTATTCTTGAGTGCATCCATGGCAAAACACACATGGCCGCCGTAAAAGTGCCCGCCATGCAGCACGCGTTCCTGTTCGGGGTCGATGATGGGGTTGTCGTTGGCGCTGTTGAGTTCGGTTTCCACCATCTCCGTCAGCCAGGGCAGGCTGTCCTCGGCTACACCGATCACGTGTGGAGCACAACGCAGGGAGTAGCGGTCCTGCAGGCGTGAGCTCTGTCGTTCGTTGCTGCTGCCACCAAGGTCTTCGTGGATGAGGCGCGCGATACGCCCCTGCCCCGGATGCGGTTTGACCTCGAACAGGCGGGGTTCAAAGTGGCCGGCATTGCCCTGTATGGCGAGGACGGCCAGGCTGGTGATGCGGGCCGAAAGCAGGCACAGATAACGGGCACGGACCAGGGCCAGGCAGGCCAGGCCGGTCATCACAGCCGTGCCATTCATCACCGCCAGTGCTTCCTTGGGCCGAAGCACCAGGGGTTCGATGCCAAGCTGTCTGAATACCTCGGCGGTGGGCTGGCGCTCGCCCTGGTAGAGCACCTCGCGTTCCCCTGCCAGTACCGCTGCGACATAGGACAACGGGGTCAAATCCCCGCTGGCGCCGACCGAACCTTCCTGGGGGATGACAGGCAGGATGTCCTCGGCCAGCAGACGGTGCAATTGTTGCAGCAACAGATAACGCACCCCGGAATAACCCCGGGCCAGGCTGGCGAGACGGGCGGCGAGAATGGCGCGGGTCTGTACCGGTGAGAATATCTCGCCCATGCCGCAGCCGTGGAACGTGTAGAGGTGGCGGGGTAATTCCTCGACCAGATGCGGCGGGATATTGACGCTGCACGAATCGCCATAACCGGTGGTCACACCGTAAATGACGCCTTCTTCCTGCCACAGGCGATCAAGAAATTCGGCCCCCCGGTCAATGCGCCGGACGAACTCCGGATTGTCGGACAGGGCGCTGCCGCGCTCGCCGCGGGCGATGGCTGCAATTTGCGCAGCGCTGAGCGCACTGCCATCAAACAGCACGGGGCCGTCCGCCAGAGGTGCAACGAAAGCAGAAGGGTTGTTATGCGGTCTGGTCAAGGGGTGGTTTCTCCACGGGCTTCAGCCACGGTTGGATCATGCCACGCGCCCGCTTTGATGTGCGGGCGGGGCGTTTATTCGTATACCAGTTCACCCGAGGCACATATCGTGCCGTCGGCTTCATTTTCAAAGCGCCAGATAACGCTTGTGCGAGCCTGATTGTACGTGAGCTGCAGGCGTAATGTCTGTCCCGGGCGGACCAGACGGCGGAATTTCAGTTTCTGCAAGCGACGGAAATCGCCGTGTACCGGCAGGCGCTGGCGGGCATGATACTCGGCCCAGCCGCCGAGGGCCATGCCGGGGACAATCGGCATATCACGGAAATGGCCCTCGAAGCAGGCCAGCTCCGGGGTGATTTCCAGGCGCAGTTCAGCCGATTCGGCATCCTTGTGCAGGAGCTGCGCCGGGGGCATGGTGCCGTTCGTGTGACGCTCGAACAGCGCCGCCAGGGTTTGCTGGCTCACCTTGCCCTGACTGTTGACCGGCAACTGATCGACGAAACGCCATAGCCGCGGCAAGGTGACGGGCTCGAAGTGTGCTTGCAGCGATGCGCGCAATTGCCGGGCAAAGCCATGACGGCCCAGCGACGACAGCGCCTGTTGTCCGCCGGGGCTGGGGACCGCCACCACGGCCACGGTTTCGCGCCGGCGGCGCAGCAGCAGTGCACGGCTTTCGCTGAGCCATTCATGGGCCTCCAGGCATTGTTCCAGTTCCGGCAGCGCCAGCCGCTTGCCTTCAACCTTGACGATACGGTCAAGCCGGGGGCCGAGCGAGAAACGGCCGTCCTGCTCGTGAGTGATGGCATCATCCATGCGCAGCCATTGCTGATCCGGCAAGTGGGGGGAACGCAATTGCAGCCGGCCGTCATCGGCGGCTGCGGTTTCCACCCCCGGCAGCGGGGTCCACAGGCGATTGCCGTCAGCCTGGGTGCGCCAGGCGATGCCGCCGCTTTCAGAGCTGCCAAATACCTCAATCGGCCAGTGGCCACTTAACTCATAACATTGAGTGGCGGATTCCGCTGGCAGCGGGCCGCCCGAACTGAAAATGGCAGCCAGTTTTGAGCGGGCCCCTGACCACGGCGCTGTATTTTCAAGGCGGCGCAGATGTGCCGGGCTGCTGACCCAGGCGGCGTGCGCGCAAACCCCGGCCCGGGTCAGCACGCTCTCGACTGTGGGCAGCATCTCACTGTGGCTGGTGCGCCCGGCGCACAGTGGCCACAAGACCCGGAACAGCAGACCGTAGATATGCTGGTGGCTGACCGTGCCCAGAATTTGTGCGTCTCCAAGTTGTTCGCCCCAGAGTTGTTCCAGCGAGGCCACTTCGGCGTCGAGCTGGTGCAGTTTTTTGGTAATAGCCCTGGGCTCACCGGTCGAGCCGGATGTAAATACCACCACCTCCCCGCTAAGGGGTGAAAGCGCTTCGGCCGGATGCTTCTGAGCGATCGGTACGGGGGTGCCCCCGGGCCATTGCGCGCCCAGCCAGCCCCCGCAGTGCCGGCTCAGACGTTCGGCGGTTTCTGCGGTGGCATTGGCGGGGAGCCAGAGTCGCCGGCCGCTGCCCAGCAGGGCCAGCAATGCCACGCTGAAGGGGTAGGCCTGTTCCTCAAATACCGCCCAGTCGCGCGCCGGCGAGTCAGCCAGGCGGACGCGCAAGGCGGCAACATCGGCCAGCAATTGCGGCCAGGTGATTTCGCGCTCTTCATGCACAAACAGCACCTGGGCATCCTCACGCCGGACCAGGTGCAAGCTTTGCAGTCGGGTGAAATCCGGCTTCAAGAGGCCAGTCTCCTTTTGCGGTGCTGGCGCAGGGCATATTCGCCGGCAAACAGCATGGCCATGAGGATATAGGCAATCAGCCCGTTATAAAGTGTCCAGATTTCCCAGCTTGCGGCGATTGCGGTCCACAGGGCAATGCTGCCATTGAGGGTAAAAAATACGCACCAGGCCCAGGTGGCCTGGCGGGTATGCGCCACCCCCTCGGGCGGCAGCTCCGGTTCGAACAGGCGCGCCAGGCGCTCGATAATGGTGCGGGGCTGGGTCAGAGACCAGGCAAAGAGCACGAGCATGGCAGCATTGATCACCACCGGGTAATAACGCAGACCCTCCTTGCTGTTGCTGAGCAGCGTGATTACCGCCACGGCCACCATGGCCACGATGCCGGTCACCAGGAGCAGGCGATCGCCCGGAAGGCGGCCCCACAGGGCCAGGCGGGTGACAGCAAGCGCGAGCAGGATCAGCGCCATCGCGGCGGGGGGCAGATGATCCAGGGAAAAATACACCAGCAGTGGATAGCCCGCGGCAACAATAACAAACAGCGGGCCAAGCAAACGCGCCATCAGTTCTCGAGCAATTTCATGGTGGCCTCGACCACGTCCTCGACCGTGCGTACGGACTTGAAATCCTCGGGCGAGACCTTCTTGCCGGTAATTTCCTTGAGCCGGATCACCATGTCGATGGCATCAATGCTGTCTATGTCCAGATCCTCGTACAGGCGGGCCTCGGGGACAACCTCGTCCTCGTCGACCTCGAACATCTCGACCAGAATCCGGGTCAGCTCGTTCATGATTTGTTCGCGATTGTTGTCCATAGTCTCTTAACCCGCGACAGCACATGCGGCCATGCCGTCTCTGTACAGTAACGCCTCAATCGATTAGTTTTGCGCCCCGGCCCCGGGGCGGATGCGCGACGGCATGGGCCGGGTTTTCAATCTGGTGCCGTTATCCTATAGAACATGGCGCCATCAGGCCAGTGTTGACTATCCTGTTCCAGCACGGCCCCGGTGGGCAACAGGGTGGACAGAGGCAGGTATGATGCAAACGCAAATAGCGGCAGACCATCCGGCGTTACCGGGGCATTTTCCGGGCCATCCGGTGGTGCCGGCGGTGGTGATTCTGGGCGCAGTGCTCTCGCATGCGCGCGCACAACTGTCGACTGTGAACATTACCGGGCTGAAGAAGGTCAAGTTCATGCAGCCGCTGTACCCCGGGGAACAATTTGATATTGAGCTCGGCGAGCCAGGCGGTGATACGGTGAGTTTCAGTTGCCGGCGTGATCAGCAGTTGCTGGTGCGCGGGCGACTGAAGCTTGATCAGGAGAGCGAATCATGACGGCGAAAAAGGTGCTGGCAGTCGGCTGGTCACAGACCGGGCAGCTTGACGCGCTGCTCGATTCAGTGCTGGCGCCCCTGGAGCAATCGTCGCAGATCGTGGTGACGCGTGTGCCCTTGCGCCCTGTGGAGCCGTTTCCCTTTCCCTGGTCTTTCTGGCGCTTTTTCGACACTTTCCCCGAGACCGTGCATGAAGACCCGGCGCCGATTGATGAAAGCGCCCTGCCCGAGGATGGCGACTATGACCTGGTGATCCTCGCCTGGCAGGTCTGGTTTCTGTCGCCGGCCATGCCCATCACCGCCTTTCTCCAGAGTGAGCGTGGCCGGCGGCTGGTGCGGGGCAGGCGGGTGATGACACTGATTGGTTGCCGCAACATGTGGCTGATGGCGCAGGAGACATTCAAGCAGCGCCTGCGTGAGCTGGATGCGCGGCTGGTGGACAATGTGGTGTTGACGGATTCCTCGCATAGCGCGGCGACTTTTATTTCCACCCCGGCCTGGATGCTCACCGGCCGGCGCGGACCCTTTCTGGGCGGGTTGGTGCCGGCAGCGGGTATTGAAGCCGGCGAAATCAGGGCCGCTTCACGCTTTGGTGAGGCTATCGCCCGACAGCTGCCCGAGCGCGCAGATGACGACGACTCACCTATGCTGCGGGGGCTGGGGGCTGTTAAAATTAACGAACGCCTGATTGCCTCGGAGCGTATCGCGCACCGCAGTTTCCGCCTCTGGGGCGCCCTTTTGCGGCGTGTGGGCCGCCCGGGCAGCCCGCAGCGGCGGCTGGTGCTGGCACTTTACGTGGTGTTTCTTGTCACCATGATTATCACCGTGGTGCCCGTAACGGCGATCATCAAGCGGCTGATCGCACCCCTGATGCGCGGGCGTACTGCCCGGCAAAGGGCCTATTATGCGGCCCCCTCCGGGGAGGCCGGAGAAGCCGGAAATAACAACACATGAGTTCTGCCAGAGACGTATTTGTCACCCGCGTGGCGGCCTGTCTGCCCAATGAGCCGGTGGGTAATGACGACATGGAGCGGATTCTGGGCCAGGTGGGCGAACGCCCCTCGCGCGCCCGGCGCACCGTGTTGCGCAGTAATGGCATCCAGAGTCGCCACTATGCGATTGACCCCGAAACCCTGGAATACACACATACCAATGCCACGCTGACCGCCGAGGCCGTGCGCGGGCTGGTGGGTGAGGGATTTGATCTGGCGCAAATCCAGAGCCTGGCTTGCGGGACCACTGTGGCGGACCAGCTGGCGCCGGGCCATGGTCTGATGGTGCATGGCGAACTCGGCCTGCCGGCCTGTGAGGTCGTCAGCAATGCCGGGATCTGTCTGGCCGGCATGGGGGCGTTTCGTTACGCCTGGATGTCGGTGCTCTCGGGCCTGCATGACAACGCTGTGGCCACCGGCTCGGAGCTGGCCTCGGCGATGTTGCGATCGGTTAACTACGAGGCCGAGAACGAGGCCCTGGTGCAGGCGCTGGAAAAGCAGCCCGAGTTGGCCTTTGAAAAGGATTTTCTGCGCTGGATGCTCTCCGATGGCGCCGGTGCTGTGCTGTTACAGCCTCAACCCGGCCCCGGGCCGGTGAGCTTGCGGGTGGACTGGATGGAGCTGGTGTCCTACGCCGGCGAGATGGAAACCTGTATGTATGCCGGCGCCACCAAGGGCGAGGATCGCCGGCTGCGCAGCTGGCTGCTGCATTCCCAGCGCGAGCGGGCCGCGCAGTCGGTGATGGCGATCAAACAGGATGTGAAACTGCTCAACGAGCATATTGTGGAATATTCAGTGGAGCGCGCGGTGCGTATGCTGCGTGACAAACACCGGGTCGAGGCGGATGATTTCGACTGGTTCGTGCCGCATTATTCCTCCGGCTATTTCCGCGAGAAAGTGCTTGAGGGCCTGCAAAATGCCGGCATGCCGATTCCCTTCGAGCGCTGGTTTACCAATTTGCCGTGGAAGGGCAACACCGGCTCGGCGTCGATCTATATCATGCTGGAAGAGCTGTTTCATTCGGGCAAGCTTGAGCCGGGTCAGCGGGTGCTTTGTTATATCCCCGAGAGCGGGCGATTCTCCACCTGTTTCATGTGCCTGACGGTGGTCTGAAATGCAGCGTCGGGAAGTCCCCCAGGATGCCGAGCGCAGCACCTACGGCGGCCATCGTAAACTGGTCTATGCCGTGGACGATGCCGGTCACTATACCGGCGTGCAATCACAGGGCTGGGAGGCTGAATCCGAGGCTACCCGGCTGGCTATTGAAGAGTTCGAGACGCTGCGTGACGAGGCCTGGTTGCGGGCTCACAACGGTCTGACTTCGCCGCTGGAAGTGCATATGTATGACCGGCGCATGGATGTGCCCCTGCTGGCCGGGGCCAGCGGTATCTGGCGCTGGCGGGTGCGTCGCCACTTTGACCCCAGCCGCTTTGCGCGCTTGCCGCGCCGTATTCTGCAACGCTACGCCGAGGCGCTGGGCCTTGATGTAGCCACACTCACCCGACTGCCCGCGCGCCGGAGTCGTGATTTATGAGCGAATTTTGCCACCGCCAGGCGGCTCACTGTGAAAGCGGTGTGGTTTCGGCCATGCTCAGTCATCATGGCTTGCCAATCAGTGAGCCCATGGCCTTTGGCCTGGCCAGCGCCCTGAGCTTCGCCTATCTGCCCTTCGTCAAGATCGGCGGCATGCCCCTGATCGCTTATCGCATGCCGCCGCGCTGGATTATCCGCAAGGCCAGCAAGCGTCTGGGCGTGCGGTTTGCGTCAAAGACATTCCGCAACCAGAAGCGGGGCATGGCGGCGCTGGACCGGCTGCTCGATGAAGGCCGGGTTGTGGGCCTGCAGACCTCTGTTTTCTGGTTGCCCTACTTTCCGGATGAAATGCGCTTTCACTTCAATGCGCACAACCTGCTCGTCTATGGCCGCGAGGGCGATGATTATCTGATCAGTGATCCGGTGTTCGAGGCGCCGGTGCGCTGCCCCGCTGCGGACTTGCAGCGCGCGCGTTTTGCCAAAGGGGCGCTGGCGGCCAAAGGCCTGCTCTACTATCCGGTACATGTGCCACAGGAAATCGACTACGCCAGCAAGGTCCCGGCCGCGATCCGGCTCAACGAAAAAATCATGGCACACGCGCCATTCCGGGTGCTGGGTGTGCGCGGGATTCGCTACCTGGCGGACAATCTCATTCGCACCAGCCGCCGGCGTGATGCTCGCAAGCGTCTGCCTCTGTACCTGGCCCACATCGTGCGCATGCAGGAGGAAATCGGCACCGGCGGCGCCGGGTTTCGCTTCCTCTATGCCTCTTTTCTGCAGGAGTCGGCGGAAAAGCTGGACAGCCAGGCCCTGGCTGATGCCGCCACGGCTCTGACGGCCGCGGGTGATCGCTGGCGTGAGTTTGCGCTGGCGGCGGCCCGGGTCAGTCGCAAGCGCAGCGACATGAACATAGAAACCCTGGCGGATTTATTGCGGGATTGTTCGGCGCGCGAGGCCGAGGTGTGGGCGCAACTGCGCCAGTGGCTGCACAGCGACGAGGTTAAAGGAAACGCTGATTAATTCGTCGCGCCTCAGGCTTTGCCAGCAGGCCAGAATCAAGGCGCGACTTTGAAAGCGTATCGAGAATACGGTGAAAAGGCGCAACGCAGAGACTGGCCTGCTGGCAAAGCCCCGAAGGGCGGGTCCTGCGGCGCCCATCTGCGGCGTTGCCGTGCTTGCAAAGGCAACCAGCCTTCGACTGCGCACGGCGCCTTGCATATGGACGCCGCAGGACCCGCTGAGACGTGACGAATTAATCAGCGTTTCCTTAAAGAACTCTCTGAGACGTGAGGAATGATTAAAGCCGGCGCACGAGCATGACAGCCAGGCGCGCGCCGCCGCATTCGCCGTTCACATGCAGCAGGTATTGCGGGCCCGGCTGGCTCAGGAAGTGGCTGATCGCCGCGCCGCTCTGGCTGTCGTAATACCCCGGTGGTTCAGGGGCATGCGGTAATTGTTCCAGGCCGCTTTTGTGGCTGATCTCGGTCAGCATTTCCGCAGTCAGAAACTGCCCGCCCACGAGCCCCACGGCCCCGGGATCAATCGACCGGGTCCCCAGCCAGTTCAGCATGGCTTCGCTGTTGTTAAATTGTCGTACGTCCACGACTTCACCCGGCGCGCCGTCGGGTGGCTGCTGCG
>PWYF01000248.1 GCA_003567955.1 Thiotrichales bacterium | reverse complement strand
GGCATCATGCAGATCTCGCGCCGCACCAACATCCCGGTTTCCTCTTTAATCATGCCTGTTGGTTTTGCTGCCATCCTCGGCGGTGCCCTCACAATGGTTGGCTCCGGCCCGCTCATCCTCGTTAACGACATCTTAAGAAATGAAGGACACGACGCATTCAACTTGTTTAGCGTTACACCGATAGGGGTTGTGCTGTTACTGGCCGGCATCGGCTATTTTTATCTTTTTGGGAAGCGTGTGTTGCCATCCAAGCCAATTGGAAAAGAAGGCAAATCCGAACAGGAGAAACTCATCGAGAAGCTGAATCTGCCACACAACATAAAGCTTCTGTCAGTCACGGAAGAGAGTCCGCTGATCGGCAAAACCACCGAACAGGCCGGTTTGTGGGGCTTGTATCATATTAACCTGCTGGGGCTCGGAAAAGGAGCAGAAGTAATTTATGCGCCCTGGCGCGAAACAAAGTTTGAACAAGGGCAAACGCTGGCTCTCCTGGGTTCAAACGAAAACATCGAAAGGTTCTCCCAAGCGTTTAAGCTAAAGGACATCAGTTCGTCGCGCTATTTTTCCGATGATTTTAACCCAAACGTATCGGGTTTTGTTGAGATCGTTATTCCTCCTGCTTCCGAGCTTGCCGGGAAGTGCATCCGGAAGTATTCGCTGCGCAAGCGCTACGCCGTTGAGCCGGTCATGCTTTTCAACAAGGGAGAAAGGGTTGAAGGCGATTTTTCGGATGTGGAGATCAGGCCGGGCGATACCATCATTGTGTATGGCAAATGGGACAAGATCAATGACGTGAAGGCCAGTTCCGACTTTGTCGTGCTCACCCACTACGAGGCCGAAAAGAAGGATGAGTCGAAATCATGGCATGCGCTGGCCTGCTTTGTATTTGCCATTGTGCTGGCCATGTTCGGCTTCCCGATTTCGATGGCCTTCTTAACCGGCGCGCTATGCATGGTGTTTTCGCGGGTGCTTTCCATCGGCCAGGCCTACCAGGCCATCGAGTGGAAGGTGGTCTTTCTGCTGGCCGGCTTGATACCGCTGGGCATTGCCATGCAAAAAACCGGGGCTGCCATGTTCCTTGCCGAATCCATCATGAAGCTCGTCATTGACCTGCACCCCGTGTTTGTGCTCATCATGGTTGGCTTGCTGTCAACCCTGTTTTCGCTATTCATGTCGAATGTCGGGGCCATCGTTGTGCTTGCACCGCTGGTGATGGGCATGGCCGGCATTGCCGGTCTTGATCCGCGACCGCTGGTGCTGATGGCCGCCGTATGCACAGGCAACTCGTTTATTTTGCCTACCCACCAGGTGAACGCCTTCCTGATGTCGTCGGGAGGCTACCGGAATGCCGATTACCTCAAGGCCGGCAGCGGAATGACCGTTGTGTTCCTCGTGCTTGCCGTTGCCTTATTCTATTTTATTATGTTCTGAAATCTCTTTTTATAAACCTTTAAATTTTGAAATTATGCTGATCAAACATTTTTTTGTAAACAAAATTGCTCACAGTTCATACATCCTGGCCGGTTCAAATGCCTGCGCCGTGATTGACCCGCAACGCGACATTGATATATACATCGATGAAGCGCGCGCCCTGGGCGTCGAAATTACACACATCCTGCAAACCCACCTGCACGCCGATTTTGTGTCGGGGCACATGGACCTCGCCAAAAAAACCGGCGCTAAAATGTACATGGCCAAGTCGGCCAAGTGTGCTTTTGACCATGTCGGCCTTGTCGAAGGCGACACCATCGAAATAGAAGACATCCTGATCAAGGTGCTGGAAACGCCAGGGCATACTCCCGAGCATCTAAGCTATGTAGTTATTGACAAGTTGCGTGGCGAAGACCCTGTATCCGTTTTCGTTGGCGACACACTCTTTGTTGGCGACGTGGGGCGCCCCGACCTGTTTCCCGACATGGCGCTGGAGCTTGCCGACAAACTCTATCATAGCCTTCATGATAAACTGATGAAACTCCCCGACCATACCGAAGTTTGGCCGGCGCATGGTGCAGGCTCACTCTGTGGCCGCGCTCTTGGTGCCAAGTGGAGCACCACCATCGGTTACGAAAGGAAATACAACGCTGCACTGCAGGTAAAGGACAAGGCTGAGTTCATTAAATCGCTCACCGAAAACATGCCGCCGGCACCCGACCACTTCAGCCGCTGCAGCGCCATAAACTGCAAAGGCCCAACGCTGCTTTCCGACATGCCCGAAATGAAGGAGCTGAACCCCGAGACGTTCAAGAAAATGATTGACGAAGGCAATGTGGCCGTGGTTGACACGCGCAGCTATCTTGCATTTGGCAGCCAGCATATCCCGGGGTCGTGGAGTCTCGACTTCAACGGCAACCTGCCCACCTTCGCCGGATGGGTGCTGCCGTTGGACAAAGACCTGCTGGTGGTTTCCAACAGCTTCGAAGAAGCTAATAAAACGAACATGTGGCTCAGGCGCGTTGGCCAGGATCGCATCGTGGGGTATCTCGACGGCGGCATGGCGGCATGGGCAGTAAAAGGATACAAGACCAATTATGTGAATCAAATCTCAGCCGAAGACCTTCACGACATGGTTGTTGGCACCTCCGAGTTTGTTTTGCTGGACGTAAGAGCACCGCAGGAGTTCGAAGACAGCCACATCAAAGGAGCGATCAACATCCCTGTTGCCGATCTGCGCGAGCGCCACGTTGAGCTGAACAAAGAGCACCCCATTATCATGATCTGCAGCTCGGGCAATCGTTCGAGCCTTGCTGCCAGCATCCTGGGACAGCATGGCTTCAAAAAGCTGTACAACGCGGCCGGCGGCATGACGGGTTACAGCGCGGCAGGCTACTCAAAACGCTGCATGGTATGTCAAAACCCCCACGGCTCACGCTTCTTTTCAAAAGTAGAAGAAACCGAAACACATTTCAAACAATAAACACAGAAAACGATGATTACTATTTTCACAGATGTCAGCTGGTCGCCCTATGCCGTCGGAATTGGCATAGGGGTGCTGAGCTGGTTGAGTTTTTTGATATCGGGTAAACCCATCGCTACATCTACCTCCTTTGCCCAAACCGGCGGCATGATTGAGCGCATGTTTACCGGCGAAAAAGCTAGCAAACGACCCTATTACCAAAAGATCAAACTGAACGTAAACTGGCAAATGATGCTGGTGGTGGGCGTCGTAATTGGTTCGTTCATTTCCGCCATGTTGTCGGGCG
>PWYF01000068.1 GCA_003567955.1 Thiotrichales bacterium | reverse complement strand
GACTGCACCGGCTGGGGCACCATCGCCACCCGCGCCCGCGCCGATGAAGACCTGCAGGAGTGGGCTGACTTGCTGCGCGGCGCTTCCGAAACCCTGGATGGTGCCGAAGTGGGCAGCATGGCCGGCGCCCGCGGTTGTGTGCACTTCGATGACGTAGACGAAATTTACACCGTCACAGTGGCCTGGCAGGGGGAAAACCCCACCCAGGCGCCGGTCGGCAATAACTGCGCCGCAGGCCAATATGGCGACGAGGCGCTGCGGCGCGTGGTGTCACTGAGCCTGGAGATGGCCAATCTTGGCCCCTGAGGCAGTGGTGCAGGAGACAGAGGACCCCGACATGAACCAGCGGCACACCCGAACAGGCAGTACCACCACTCAGCGTGGCTTCTCGCTGGTGGAGCTGATGATCGCCATGCTCATCGGCCTGCTGGTCACGGCCGCTGTTATCGCACTGGTGGTCAACAGCAGTCGCACGCATAACGAACTGACCAAGACCAGCCGGCAGATTGAAAACGCGCGCTATGCCACCCAGTTGCTCAGCGACGAAGTTCGCCATGCCGGTTATTTCGGACGCTTCTTCGCCGTGCCGGGGCCGACGGGCGCGGGCCTGCCCGACCCCTGCGACAACAGCGGCGGTATGGTGGACTTGCGCAATGCCCTTGAAGCGGGCCTGGCGCTGCATATACAGGCGCATACCAATCCCGGTGATCTCTCCTGCCTGCCCGCGGCCAATCATCGCATCGGCGCCGATGGCAACGGCACGGATATTATTGTGGTCCGCCGGGTGGCCTCCATGTTTACCCGCGATACAGCGGACCTGGAGCCCGACCTGTTCTACATCCAGACCCAGCCCACCCAGATGCGGCTGGACCAGGGCTCCAACACAACGACTTTCGACCTGACCGAGATTGGTGGCGTGCCACCCGCGCCCATTCACCGGCTGCATACCGATATCTATTACCTCGCGCCCTGCCCGCTACTGGATAACCCGCAGGGCACGTGCAACAACGCCAGCCCGGACCTGCCCACGCTGATGCGCCTGCGCCTGGGCCCCAACGGGCAGTGGATCAACGAACCCCTGGTCGAGGGCATTGAGGACATGCGCGTTGAATTCGGCATTGACAACACCGGCGACGGCGTCCCCAACGACTATGTGCAGATGCCCGCAACCCTGGCGCAATGGGTGGATGTCATGAGCGTGCGCCTGCACCTGCTGGCGCGCACCACCGAAGCCACGCCCGCACACACCGACGAAAAGCAATATAACCTCGGCGGTGTCGTACTGGGCCCGATGAATGACCAGCTCCGTCGGCGCGTGTTTTCCACCACCATCCGCCTGCATAACCCCGCAGGCCGACGGGAGGAGTGACAGCCATGAACAAGCAACCTGTCTTGTCAGCACCGAAAATCGCCCCACGCCAGCGAGGAGCGGCGCTGATTGTCACCCTGCTGATGCTGGTGGTGATCACCCTGCTGGCGGTGGCCCTGATCAACAGCAGCACCGTGAACCTGCGCATTGTCGACAACATGCGCACCATCCAGGAGCAGGAAAGCATGGTGCAGCGCGCCATTGAGCGTGTCAGCAGCGACCCGAGCTTTTTTGCCCCGGGTGGGGGTGATCGCATCATCAACTTTGACAACAATCTGGACCCCAACAACGAGGGCACCAACAACGTCCGCGTGGAGCCGGCCCAGTGTATCAGCGCCTTTCCGCCCGACGGTACCGGCGAGGACGGCGAAGGCAGCGCCACCGGCGGCACCGGCGTGGGCGGTGAAGTCGGCACCGAAATCACCATCTGGCTGGTCCGCGCCTGTTTTACCAGTGACAACAACTGTGATCCAGAACAACACATGACCATTACCCAGGGCGTGCGCACCCTTTTGTTGGTGGGCAACTGCGTCTGAGGCAAGGAGGAAGTAGCTATGTTTAACCGTAAACGCATACAGGCCATGGTGGCCGGGATGTTACTGGGCTTTGCCACGGCCGTGCCGGCCGAGGTCGTGCCACCCCAGGATATCGACCTGTTCATGGGTGTGGACTCCGAGATCACCGTCCCCAATGTGCTGTTCCTGATCGACGCTTCCGCCAACTGGAACGCCGATATTGCAGGGACCCCGGGTGAGACACTCACACGTGAAGGGCTGCGTGATCTGCTCACCAGGAGCGACAGCCTGGTTAATGAGATCAACGTGGGTCTGCTTCAGTTTGCCGACGGCCGTGCCGGCAAGGTGATCTCCCAAATCCGCCCGCTGGACGAGGAATACCAGAAGGAACTTGATGTCCTTCTGGACAGGACAGCCACCCTGGCCGACGGACGCAGCTTGACCCAGGCCAACAATGCGCCCTACGCCATGGCCATGCATGAGGCCTTTCTCTACTACACCGGCGGGCGCGCCACGGCCGATGCGCTGGCTGACGGCGACCACGATCCCGCCGCCATCACGGACGGACGCCGCTATAACACCCCGGTAGGCGGAAATTGTGGCAAAAACTTCGTTATTGCCGTTGGCCACGGGGCGCCGGATAGCGGCGAAGATAGCGATGCTGAAACCGCACTGCGGGACCTCGGCGGCGTGCTCGCCGGTGATCCTATCAGCCTGGACCCCAGCCAGTTTGAGTCCAACTGGGCCGATGAATTTGCCCGCTTCATGTCGGGCAACGATGTCATTGACGAGGATCTGCGTGACGGCAATCGCAATATCATCACCTATGTGATTGATGTGTTTGACCCGGACAACTCACCCAGACCAGGCAGCAGACCTCATGAGTCAACCCGCTCCTGGTTCCGCAGCATAGCGAGGGAAGGCCAGGGTCGCTACTTTGCCGTCAACAATACAGCCGAATTCCAGGCTGCGCTGACCGAGATCATCGACGAGATCCAGGCAATCAACAGCGTGTTCGCGGCCAGCACCCTGCCGGTGAGCGTAAACGTCCGTGGCACCAACCTCAACCAGGTGTACATGGGCGTATTCCGTCCGGATGAGCAGCGCCGCCCGCGCTGGCCCGGCAACCTCAAGCTCTACACCATCGCGCTGGATGAAGACGGCAACCCCTTCCTGGCCGACGCCAATGAGGACCCGATCCGTAACCCGGTTACCGGCTTTGTGCGTGACAATGCGGTGAGCTACTGGACCGAGAACTCGGACTTCTGGGCCTTTGACCCGCGAGGCAACCCACTCAGCGAGTCCGACTTGCCTGACGG
>PWYF01000151.1 GCA_003567955.1 Thiotrichales bacterium | reverse complement strand
TCACGCTTCCCGTGCAGCTCAAGAGCATTCTGCCGCAACACTTTCGCGGCAGCTGCAAGCTCTTTTTCCTTTTTCTCCAGCTCCAGGTCGAAATTTTCGGCAAGGTTGACGGATGCTTCCAACTCCTGACGGTACCGTATCAGGTCCGGCAGCAGCCGTCCGTATTTCTTCTCCAGCCGGCGTATTTCCGCCTGCTTCTGGCGCAATTTCTCAAGCCGCTCCGGATTGAATTCAATGCGGGACCGATAAAGCTCCGTATGCGAAAGCAGCTCCTGGAAACTCACTCGCGCCGACCGCAGCTCTTCGGTGTAGCTCCGGAACTCCTCGTCCATTTCTGCCATATCACCCAGGGCCTCTTCAATCAAGGATAGAAGATCCATCAGGTTATGTTCCCCGTCGGATCCGAGCTCACCGATCAGGGCCGCCTTCCGATCCAGGTCCTCGGCATGGTCCAGCCGCTTCATCTCGGCCTCCATCTCCTCATACGCCGCTTGATCCAGATCAGCCGCTACAAGCTCCTGAAGCTGGAACCGGTGCAGCTCCATCTTATCATTGAGCTCGCGCTCCTGCCGGACCAGGGCATCACGTTCTTTCCTGAGGCGCATCACTGTCCGGTAGGCATCTTCGTAAGTGTTTTTTTGGGAGCTCACGCCGGGAAGGGCGTCGATGACCTCGCGGTGATGATCCTGCTTCAGCAACAGCTGGTGGTCGTGCTGTCCGTGCAGGTCGACCAGCCGGTCGCCCACCTCGCGCAGAAGGGAGATCGTCACGGGCGTATCGTTGATAAAGGCACGGCTGCCGGTTGGACGTATTTCACGGCGCAGAATGATCTCACCGCCCATATGCTCCACATCATGCTCTTCCATCAGACGGCTGACCACCGGATCGGGATCGGCGCCTGTTCCAATCACTGCTTCCACGATGGCCTTGCTGGTGCCCTGACGCACGGTTTCCGTATGCGCCCGCTCGCCAAGCACCGCATTCAATGCGCCGATGATAATCGATTTTCCAGCGCCGGTCTGACCCGTAAGAATGTTGAGGCCGGTTCCAAAAGAAACCTCCAGTTCATCAATAAGTGCATAGTTTTTGATGTACAGACTCCTGATCACGGCGCTAGTTGTATGTTTGTTTGCACCGGTCGCCCCGGAGGCGACCAGCGTCATGCGTTTTGCAAAGATAGGACTATTTTTCATTCTTGTGGAATTCCTCCTGTCCTGCTGTTTTCCATTATTTCATCACACACCGGCATCATTCCCGATTTTTTCCTGATACTGTATAGACCGTGAAAACGCGGAATGCTTACACTGCGAAATTGGCAGAAAAAATGGCTATTTTATAATGATATGGAAAAACAGAAATCACACTTGTATCATCAGCAACCCATTGACGTACCGGATCGTATGCCGGTAATCCCGTTAAGGGATACCATAATCTTTCCGAACACCATGTTTCCCATCCTGGTCGGGCGCTCCTCCACCATTGCCGCCGTCAACGCGGCCGTGGAGAAGGACAAATATGTTCTTTTGTGCGCACAGATGGAGCCGGATGACGACAGTCCGGCTCCGGACAAGCTCCACAGGAAGGGTACGCTTGCCCAGGTCATTCAGGTGCTTCACCTGCCCAACGACCTGCAGAAAGTCCTCATCAGCGGCATCCGGTTGGCCGAAGCGGTCTCTTTTGAGCAGACCACGCCCTTTTTTGAGGCCACCATCAAAATGGAAGAAGCGGCCAAAACGCGGATGACACCTCGCCTCAAAGCGCTGATCCGCAAAACAAAGGAGGGATTTGAGAAACTGGTCCTGCTGAACCAGGAGCTGCCGGAAGAGGTGCTCCTGGGCTTTGAACAGAATTACAACCCGCAAAACCTGCTCTATTTCGTCGCTTCCTATCTGGATCTCGATATCGATGAAAAGCAGCAATTGCTGGAGGAAGCCGATCTTGACCGGCAGTACCGGAAAGTGCTCACCCACCTGTCCGGTGAACTGGAACTTCTGGCCGTATCCAACGAAATCAACGAAAAAGTACAGGACGAGATCCAGGAAACCCAGCGCCGTTTCTATATCCAGGAGCAGATCAAGGTGCTGCAGGAGGAGCTGGACGAGGAGGGGTTTTCCGATCCCGATCTGGCGAAGATAAAGGAGAGCCTGGACACGCGCCCCATACCGGAAGCGGCCCGCGCCAAGGCCAATGAAGAGCTGGAGCGCCTGCGGAAAACGCCGGCCATGTCCCCGGAATACAGCGTCTCGCGCAACTACCTCGACTGGATCCTGGCCATGCCCTGGGGCATGTACTCCGAGGACCGGCTGGAGATCCATGCCGTGGAAGAAGCGCTGGAAAAAGATCATTTCGGACTTGAAAAGCCGAAGGAGCGCATCCTGGAGTATATTGCCGTGCTGAATCTGGTCAACAAGATCAAAGGGCAGATCCTGTGCTTCGTAGGTCCGCCCGGCACCGGCAAAACCAGTCTGGCCAAGTCCATCGCCGAAGCCATGAACCGTAAAATGGTGCGCCTCTCACTGGGCGGAGTGAGCGATGAGGCGGAGATACGGGGACACCGCAAGACGTACATCGGATCCATGCCGGGCCGCATCATCCAGGCCATCAAAAAGGCCGGGACCATGAACCCCGTCATCATCCTGGATGAAATCGACAAGCTGGGACGCGATCTGCGCGGCGACCCTTCATCCGCCGTGCTGGAGGTGCTCGATCCCGAGCAGAACGACACCTTCAATGACCATTACATGGACCTGGACTTCGACCTGTCGCAGGTCATGTTCATCACCACCGCGAACGTGGCCAGCCATATCCAGCCCGCACTGCTCGACCGGATGGAGATCATCCCGCTGCACGGCTACCTGGAGCACGACAAGGTGGAGATCGCCCGGCGCCACCTGATACCGAAACTACTTAAATCTCACGGATTGCGCCCATCACGCGTGCGGTTCCGGGAGGATGCGATCCAGCTCGTCATCCAGCGTTATACCGCCGAGGCGGGTGTGCGCGTGCTGGAACAGAACCTTGCCTCCATCTGCCGGAAAGTCGCCAAAAAAGTAGTTCAGGAACAGAAAAACGGCACACGTTCCTCGCAGATCACCATAAATCCGAAGCGGGTGCGTGAGTTTCTCGGCGTGGAGAAATTCAAGGAACGGGACCTGGAAAAGAAAGACCGTATCGGAAGCGTGAACGGACTGGCCTGGACCAGCACGGG
>PWYF01000144.1 GCA_003567955.1 Thiotrichales bacterium | reverse complement strand
GGGATGGAAAATAAAAAGCATTAACCATGAAGAGCTTGAAGAACACGAAGGGGTGGGGTTGCTTGATGTCGTGGGGGCGGATATCCGGATGAGATGGTTTCGGCTGCCGTCGTCCCCGCAAAGGCGGGGACCCAGGGGGCTTCGGGGAGCTTCCCGATTCCCGCCTGCACGGGCATGACGAGGAGCACCACGTATTGGTTAACACCCAGGCAACCGCATCCCCAAAACTGTCCGGGCAACCGCCTCCACGACATCAGCTGGCCCAACAACCACCCCTTCATGTTCTTCGTGCTCTTCATGGTTAAATTGTTTTGATTTTTATTTCGCGAGAATCTCGCGTGCATTTCGCGGCTATACAGACAAGCTGTCGGCGCGTGTGGCATGGTTTCGGTTTTGCGACACTGTGTCGCGCGACGTAATCACGTAACCACCTGATCACTTAACCACGAGACAACCCATGAGTATTGAGCATCCGCGTATTATTGATTATGAGGGCGGCATCAGCGCGATTGATGCCGAGTATGTGGCCAGCGGGGTGGCGGCCAGTCACCTGGTGGTGGACGGCGGCGAGGCCGCGCTGGTGGATGTGGGCACCAATCACTCGGTGCCGGTGATCCTGGCGGCGCTGAAACAAAAAGGCATCGCCCCGGAGCAGGTACGCTACGTGTGCGTGACGCATATTCACCTTGATCACGCCGGCGGCGCCGGGCGCATCATGCGTGAACTGCCACAGGCCACGCTGGTCACCCATCCGCGCGCCGAACGCCACATGGTGGACCCGTCAAAGCTCTACCAGGGGGCGCTGGCGGTCTATGGCGAGGAAGCGATGGCCCGCCTTTACGGGGAACTGGAAGCAGTCCCGCAGACGCGGGTGCAATCCGTCAACGATGGCGACACCCTGGCGCTTGGTGACCGTGAATGGGTGTTTCTGGACACCCCCGGTCACGCCTATCATCACTACAGCATCCATGATCCGCAGCATGCCCGGGTGTTTTCAGGGGACACCTTCGGCCTGTCCTACCGCGCCCTGGATACCGACAAGGGGGTGTTTATCTTCCCCTCCACCACGCCGGTGCACTTTGACCCCGAGGCGGCGCACCAGTCCATTGAACGGCTGATGGCCTTGCAGCCCGAGGCGATTCACCTGGCCCATTTCGGCGAGGTGCGCGAACTGGCCCGGCTGGCCGAGGATCTGCATCGCGGCCTGGATGCCATGGTCGCCATCGCCCGGCGTCATGCTGATGCCGGTGAGGCCCGTTATGACCGGATCGTCAGTGACATCCGCAACTGGTTGCTCGACGCACTGCGGGCGCACGGCTGTGAACTTGCATCCGAACGCATTGATGCGATCATAGGCATGGATGTGGACATCAACGCCCAGGGACTGGAGGTATGGCTCGACAAACAACAAGGCTGAACGGGAGGTTCTATGAAAGTCCTTGTCGTCGGCGCCAATGGCGCCATTGGCCACAAGCTGGTCGAGTTGATGAACAATTCCCCCCACCAGGCGCTGGGCATGATTCGCGACCCGGAGCAGGCGTTCGCGCTGCAGGAATTTGACGCCGAACCGGTGATCGCGGATCTGGAATGTGACTGCGGGCCGGCCGTCGCCGGCTGTGATGCGGTGGTCTTTGCCGCTGGCGCCGGCCCCCACACCGGCCCGGACAAGACCGAGAGCGTGGACCGCGATGGCGCCATGCGACTGATCGATGCCTGCGAAGCCACGGGCGTCCGGCATTTTATCATGCTCAGTGCCATGCGTACCCGCACTCCGGATCAGGCCCCGGAGAAACTTCACCATTATTTGCAGTGCAAACAAGCTGCTGACGAGCACTTGCGCCGGTCCGGCCTGCAATGGACCATCGCTGCCCCGGGGCGACTGAATAATGACGCGCCTACCGGGCATATCGAGGCGGCCGAAGTGCTGGAGGAATTCGGTGAGATTCCGCGCGTTGACGTCGCCCGGGCACTACTGGAACTGCTTTCTCTGGACAACAGCATTGGCCGGCGAGTAGAGATGATTGCCGGCAAAACGCCTGTTCGCGAGGCCCTGACAGCCAGCTGAGCCGGAAATAAAAAGCCGCCGCCCGAAGGCGGCGGCAAGAGACCCGGGGAGGCTAGTCCCCTGTTCAAGGCTGATGCAGCCGGGCCAGAACCTGACCCGGCATCGAGACTGATTCGTTATCCAAAACAGTCTCGATGTGGTATTTTTATCATAATGATCCCCTGTGGTCAAAAGCGGGTGTTTGACCAGAATCTGACAACAGGTAATATTTCAGGGTGAAAGGGATGCAGGCTGGCGGCGTATAATTTCAGGAGATCTCCGGCATGACCGCCCAACAAACGCGGCTGGCACGGGTGCTGGCAAACCAGGAAACGGGCAACCGGGCCTCGCCGCTGGATGTATTTCGGCTGGCTCGGCGTCAATGGCTCAAGGGGGAAAGGCTCAACCTGGCAGAGCTGGCCAAACAGGCCGGCATTGGCCGCGCCACCCTGTTTCGCTGGATCGGCAGCAAGGATCTGTTGGTACAGGAGATCCTCTGGTCGCTCTACGAACCCATTTTTGACCAGGCCGTACTCAACACCGCCAACTTCAGCGGGCCGGAACACATCGTGGCCACACATCGCCGGGTGATGCGCGACGTGTTGCTCGCCGAACCCATGCAACGATTTATCCAGCAGGACCCGGAATATGCCATCCGCCTGCTGACCAGCTCATCCAGCCTGTTGCATGAACGCATCGTGGCCAAGACCCGCCAGCATCTTGAAGCCGAGGTTGAAAAGGGCACGCTCAGTCTGCCCATCCCCGCCCAGCGCTTCGCTGAAATCCTCACCCGCATCAACAAATCACTGATGTACAGCGACATCGCCGAGGACTACTCCCAGGCCATCGACGAAGCCTGCACGCTTATGAGCCTGTTACTGGACCGGAAGGCCCAGTAACAGGCGTTTTACGTGATTACGTGGTTACGTGATTAGGTCGCGGGACAGAGCATTGCAGAGCGGATATACATGGCGCACGCGCCGACAGGCCGTAAAAACAGCGGCCGCAAATGCACGCGATATCTTCACGAGATTAAAGATCAAAAAGCATTAACCATGAAGAGCATGAAGAACATGAAGGGGGGATTGTTGGGGGTGGCTGATGTCGTGGGGGCGGATGTCCGGGTAGATCGGGGGTTCGGTTAGCGCAGTGGTAACCAGGCATTT
>PWYF01000166.1 GCA_003567955.1 Thiotrichales bacterium | reverse complement strand
TTAACAGCGGATCGGTGGTGGTAGGCAATATGGGCTCGCGCCAGCGTTTTGACTACACCTTTCTGGGTGATGCCGGCAATCTGGCTGCCCGGCTCGAAGGTGTGAACAAGGTGTTTGGTACGCATATCCTGATTTCCGAGCATACGCAACGTCAGTTGCCCACCACGTGGCCGGTGCGTGAGGTTGGGCAGGTGCAGGTCGTGGGACGTCAGACGTCGGTGACGGTGTATGAACCCCTGACCGGCCCGCAACGCCAGCAACTGGCGCCGCATTTGCCGACATTTGAACGTGCCCTGCGTTATTACTATGACGGCGAGGTTGCGAGCGCGGGCGAGATTTTCCAGACCCTGGCCGGGGACGACCCTGTGGCGGCGGCTTATCTGCAGCGCTGCCAGGACGCCCTGGCCGGAGCTGCGGTTGATGCGGCCGAATGGGACCCTGTCTGGCACCTGTCGAGCAAATAGGGTGGCCGGGCAAGACGGGGTAGTATGTTCTTGACGCCGGGGCAGACGCCCGGTACGAGACAGGATTGACGCTATGCGATTCAAGCGCTATCACACGCCGGGGACGGCGCCGGGCACCCTGACCTCGCCGCCGGTTGACAGCCCGTCGGCCCGCTTGCGCCTGCTGCGTTATTCCGCCCGTGATTTTGAAGATCGCACGCTGGACTCGGTAGCGGAATGCCCCGCGCCCGGTGAAACGGATGAGCAGATCTGGTTGCAGGTGAATGGGCACCCGGATGCGGCGCTGTTGCAGCAGCTGGGGGAGCGTTACGGCCTGCATGAGCTGGCGTTGGAGGATGTGCTTAATACGGGGCAGCGTCCCAAGCTTGAGACCTACGACGACCAACTTTTTATGGTGCTGGGGTTGCCGGTCATCCGCGACGGGCATTTGCATGTGATGCAGATCAGTCTGTTCGTGGGGGTCGGTTTTTTGATCTGCTTTTGCCCGGAGGCCGAAGACCCCTTCGAGCCGGTTCGCCACCGGGCCCGGCCGCCCAATAACGGTCGGGTACGCAGCCGCGGGGTGGATTATCTGCTCTATGCCTTGCTTGATCTGGTGGTGGACTCGGCCTTTCCGGTGCTGGAGCAGACCGGGGATCGTATCGAGGTGCTGGAGGAGCAACTGCTGGATAAACCCTCGCGCACAATCCTGAGCGATATTCACGCGCTGCGTCGCGAGCTGGTGCTGCTGCGGCATGTGCTATGGCCTCAGCGTGAGGTGGTGGCCAGCCTGATGCGCAGTGATCTGGCGTTGATCGAAGAGCACACCGGGCTGTATTTGCGTGATTGTTATGACCACGCTGTGCAGGTGCTGGAATTACAGGAGAGCTACCGGGAAATGTCGGCGAGTCTGCTGGATGTGTATCTTTCCAGTGTCAGTCACCACACCAATGAGGTCATGCGGGTGCTGACTGTTATTGCCACGATTTTTATCCCCCTGACCTTCATCGTCGGAATTTACGGCATGAATTTTGCCAATGAACAAAGCCCCTGGGCGATGCCGGAGCTTTACTGGTATTACGGCTATCCTGTGGTCTGGGGTGTGATGATTGCGGTGGTGGCCGGTTTGCTGTGGTATTTCCGCCGACGGGACTGGTTCTGAACCCCTGCCGGGTTTGTGGAGGTGCGTCGTGATCTGGCTGATGAGTGCTGTTATTGGCGGTGTTGCTTACCTGGCGTCATTCCTGATCTGGGGCGGCGGCCCCGGGTTTGCGGGGCAGCTCTGGCTGGCCGGGGTGCCGGAAACGAACCATGAGCTGCGTCTGTTCCTGGCCTGGTTGCGGGACTGGCTGATATTGGCCGCACCCCTGTGTGCGGTTTTCGGGGTGCCCTTTGGTTATCGTTTTGGTACCTATCCTCTGTTGATGGGGCTGCTGATGGGTGCCGGATTCCTGCTTGCGCTATGGGGGCATTATCTGGTGATGGCAATGGCCCTGCCGCCACTGACCGAAAACATGATCATGAATTATGCCGGTCAGGCGGTGGTGTTGCTGGTGCTGTTTGTGCTGGCGGTCGCCGCCGGTAATGGGTTGGCGCGTCTGCTCACCGGCCAGGCACCTCAAGGCTGACTGTATCTTTGAGTATGCCCGAACAGGGCTTTATATAGCGGGAGGGAGGGGTGATGAACAGATCCATGATCAGGCACGGTTTTGTGCTGATGCTGCTGGCGCTGGTGGGTGGTTTTTTTGTGCCGGCCATGGAAATTCCGCGGCTGGCGGTCTCGGCGCACACCATCGGGGTGTTGAGTGGCGTGTTGCTGATCGCGGTGGGCGCGATCTGGTCGCAGTTCACGCTGGGGCCGCGTCAGGCCGGAGTGATGTATTGGGGCTGGTTGTATGCCGGCTATGCCAACTGGCTGGGATGCCTGCTCGGTGCCGCCACCGGCGCCGGGCGGATGACCCCGGTGGCCGCCGCCGGGCTGGAGGGCACGCCCGTCGCCGAGGCCATGGTGGCGTTTCTGTTGATCAGCGTGGGAGTGGTTTCCCTGGTGGCCGCCGGTCTGTCATTGTGGGGCCTGAGGGGTAACACCCTGTCGGCCACCTGAAACCGCAGGTCTCGCAGGTGCATTCTCCGGGAGGACGCGCGATGAGTGAGACAGAAAATGCAGTAACCACTGGCGATAAAACGTTGCCCATGGTGGTGTATGTGCTGTATCTGGTCAGCCTGCTGGTGGGCGGGATCCCTGCCGTGATCGGGATGATCATGGCCTATGTGAATCAGTCATCGGGGCCAGCCTGGCACTATAGCCATTACCGGTTCCAGATACGCACCTTCTGGATCAGTCTGCTTTATGCAGTGATTGGCGGGCTGACGGTGCAGGTGGGGATTGGTGTACTGATCCTGCTGTGGTTGCTGGTCTGGTTCGTGATCCGTTGCGTCAAGGGCATGATGTATCTGAATCAGGGGCGGTCACATCCCGACCCCGCCAGCTGGCTTTTTGGCTGAGTCGGCGGTTTGATCCCTCCGGTTTGACCTCGCGCGTGCTTGTGGCTGACCCTGAAGGTCTCTGCGCAGGGCATGATCCGTGCAGTGTTGAGGCAATAAGGAGGTAAACAGTTATGGCTGAAAGCACCTACAAGATAATCGAGCTGGTTGGCACCAGCACCGAATCCTGGGAAAAGGCGGCCGAAGCCGCAGTCAAGACAGCTTCGAAAAGCCTTCGGGAGTTGCGTGTAGCCGAGGTCAGCGAGCTCGATATGCATTTGGAAGACGGCAAGGTCCAGGCCTATCGGGCCAAGGTCAAGGTCTCGTTCAAGTACGAAGC
>PWYF01000208.1 GCA_003567955.1 Thiotrichales bacterium | reverse complement strand
TGTTCCAGAAACGTGGCGAGTGGTTGCGATGCAGCAGATGGCATAGCTCGTGTACAAGCACGTAACGACACAGGTGTGGTGGCAGGAAAAGCAGGCGGTAGTTAAGACTGATCGTGCCGCGTGGCGAACAGCTGCCCCACAGCGTCCGCTGTCCCGCAATCCTGACCCGCTCATAGTGCAGCCCCCGCTCGCGGGCCAGGTCCTGCAACCAGGGCGCCAGATGCAAACGCCCCTGTGCCAGCAACCACTCATGCATGGCGGTCACTGGTAACTGCGCGTGGTCGTGCCCCGTTATTTCGACCCGGGCTCCGGATGCCTGCTCTTTCAGGCGCACCCGAACCACAGAGCCAGGCCGCCATTGCACTGGCCACGAGAGATTCACGGCGGCAAAATCAATGCGCCGGGGCACCTCAACAGTTTGTTGCCAGCGAGCCATGCCGCGGGCCTGCAGACGGGATACCGCCCGCTCGATCCAGTCACGGCGTTCATGAACCAGTCGCTCGGCCTGCCAGGCAGGTGTGCCTCGGGGTACCACAACCTCCACACCGGCATGCGGTGATACCCGGATACTTAGCCTGCGGGCGCGCCGCGACTCACGCAGTCGAAAATCCGGCGTAGCGGCTTGATCGGCTGCGTCAGACGACCTCATGATCATCCTGGCCGCCGACGGCACGCACCAGAGCCAGCGGATCCTCTTCAGAGGGGTCGAGGCAGGCGGCCTTGAGCCGGGGCAGGAAAAGTTTGGCCTCCGGGCTGAGATAGGGCGCCTCCAGACACAGCGCCTGATAAATACCCTGTCCCACCATTTGACGGGTCAAAACCGCATCACTGCCCTCAGAGGCGACCGTGGTTTGCAAAAACCCGACCCAGGCCGTGAGGATAATCCACATATTGGTGACCAGGGCTTCACATTCCTCGTCATTGGCGAGTAACAGGCCTGAGTCGCGCGCGCTGGCAAACAAGCGCCGGACCTGCTCCATGGCCTGCCCGGCAAAACCCCGATAACGCACACGCAGTTGCTCATCCTGCTCCAGCAGATGCGGCATATCCCGATACAGGAAACGGTACTCCCAGATGACCTCGAGCGTATCGCCATAGTAGCGCGCCTTGTCCTCGACAGTCAGCCGCCCCCCGGCGGGTATCTGCAGATAACTCATGACCCGCTGCTCAAAACGCACAAACAGGGCGTGGATAATCGCTGCCTTGTTGGCAAAATGGTAGTAGAGATTGCCCGGACTGATCCCCAGTTCGGCGGCAATATGATTGGTGCTTATATTGCGCTCACCCTGAGCATTAAACAGTCGCAGGCTGGTAACCAGTATACGCTCGGAGGTTTTCATGTGACTCCCTGGCGGCAAGGGGATGCGGGCTTTGCAGTTGACAGTCTAGAGTGAATGCTCTACTACTGACAACATTAAAAGCACAGTGAAACAGATCAGGACAGTCGCGAGGGATCACAATGGTAGCCAAGGTATCGCATCTGGAAAATGACAGCGCCCGCATTGAGGCGATGCAACGTATACATACCGCACAGCAGCAAGCTCACCGGCGTGAGCCCATGCCCACCGCCGCCACGCGCATCGACAACCTGCGCAAGCTGAGAAAGGCGGTACTTGAATATCGTGACGAGTTGGTCGAGGCCATAAACCGGGACTTTGGAAATCGCTCCCGGGATGAATCCCTGCTTGCCGAGATCATGCCCTCGGTGGGCGGTATCGACCATACCATCAAGCATGTCCGGCGCTGGATGAAACCCTCCCGGCGCAAAGTCGGCATGCAGTTTGCGCCGGCAAAGGCCCGCGTGGAATATCAGCCAGTGGGTGTCGTCGGTGTGATTGTGCCCTGGAACTACCCCCTGTATCTGGCCATCGGCCCGCTCACTGCCGCGCTCGCCGCCGGCAATCGGGTCATGATCAAAATGTCCGAATTCACTCCAAACACCGCCGAGGTGGTGGAAAAACTGGTCAGCGCAACCTTCAACGAGGACCACGTCGCGGTAATTACCGGCGAGGTCGAAGTTGCAGCAGCCTTCTCATCCCTGCCCTTTGATCACCTGCTGTTTACCGGTTCTACCTCGGTCGGTCGTCATGTCATGCGGGCCGCATCGGAAAACCTCACGCCGGTTACCCTGGAGCTGGGGGGCAAGTCCCCTGCCATTATCAGCGACAGCGTGCCCATGAAGGATGCCGTGGAACGCATGAGCTTCGGTAAAATGGTCAATGCCGGCCAGACCTGTGTGGCGCCTGATTATGTGCTCTGCCCCCGCCAGCGCGTGGATGAATTTGTCGACACCCTGCGCGCCACACTGGCTCGCATGTATCCCCGACTGGCCGATAACCCGGACTACACCAGCATCATCAACCAGCGCCAGTTCGACCGCCTGCGTCAGGTCATGGATGATGCGCGCGAGAAAGGCGCTGAGCTCATTGAGCTCAACCCGGCCAGTGAGGATCTGGCTGCGGCAGGCAAGATTGCACCACACGTGGTGATGAATGCCACCGACGAGATGCAGGTCATGCGGGACGAAATTTTCGGGCCCCTGTTGCCCGTCATCCCCTATGACTCGCTTGATCAGGCCATCGCCTTTGTCAATGACCGGCCACGGCCACTGGCGCTGTATTATTTCGATTACGACCGCCAGCGCGTGCGCCATGTTCTGGATCACACCCACTCCGGGGGCGTTTGCATCAATGACACACTGTCCCACGTGGCTCAGGACGACCTGCCCTTTGGCGGCACGGGTCCTTCCGGCATGGGGCATTACCATGCCCATGAGGGCTTCCTGACCTTCAGCCATGCCCGGGGCGTATTCGAGCGCCCGCGCTTTAACAGCATGCGCATGGCCTACCCGCCCTACGGGCGCTTCATCCACCGCATGATCTATAAACTCTTCCTGCGCTGAAAGCCCCCGGGAACGCTGATTCAGCGTTTCCCTTGAAAAACGGCCGTGACGGTTTGACGTCGCGGCCGTTTTTTTGTCAGTGTTTTTGTGAATCATACCCGGCACCGGCATCACTGGATTCCCCGGCAATGGCTGCATTCCAGCCGCCGGGGGCAAGCCTGCCCCGTTCTATGAATCTCGGCTGTCCGGCATGATATGCACCAGCGGGAGATCCCACTGTGACTGAAGAAGAAGAACTTATTGAAGCGCTAGAGGCTGAATACGAAACCGAGCACGACATCGGCAACCAGAACATCAAGCCACTCGGCCTTGAATTACATAATCCGGTCTTTATTGTCAGCTCCGCGCTGATCCTGTTTTTTGTCGTT
>PWYF01000104.1 GCA_003567955.1 Thiotrichales bacterium | reverse complement strand
GGGAGGCGCTCGCGCGCGAGCGCCACGCTGCCGCCATCGAGCTCGGGCTGGTGCCACGGGGCACGCCCATGCCCCGTTTCCCTGACGGCTTGCAGGCCTGGTCCGGGCTGTCAGCGCAAGAACAGGAAACAAGCGCAATGAATCGCCAGGTGGCCGCGGGCATGCTGGAAGCGGCGGACCATCACTATGGGCGGCTGGTGGACTGGCTGCGCGAGACCGGTCGCTATGAGAACACGGTCATCCTGATCGTTTCGGATAACGGTGCGGAGTTCAATGACCCCGGCCAGTACGCGGCCTTTCGTCTGTGGCTGGCCACTCAGGGCTATTCGCGTGCGCTTGACCGTCTCGGTGAGCGTGGCACCTATGCCTGGATTGGCCCGGAATGGGCGGCGGCCTCTTCCTCGCCATTGTCACTATTCAAGTTCCACGCCGGTGGCGGGGGCATTCGTGTGCCCTTGATCGCCGCCGGCCCGGGAATTAAACCCGCAGACCCCGTGAATGCCTTTTCCATCGTGACTGATATTGCGCCTACGCTGTTGCAACTGGCCGGGGCCGAGCCGCTTTCGGATTATGAAGCCTTTACCGGGCGCAGCATTGCCTCGCTGCTGTCCGGTGAAGCCGAGCGCATCTATGCCCCGGATGAGGCCGTGGGCATGGAAATGTCCGGGCAGTCCGCCCTGTTCCTGGGGGATTACAAACTGACACGTAATATGCCGCCCTATGGTGACGGCATCTGGCGGCTTTTTGATTTCATCAATGATCCCGGAGAAACCCGTAACCTCGCTGATGAGCGGCCGGAGCTTTTTGCCGAAATGATGGCGGAATACCAGGCGTATGAAGCACGTGTCGGGGTCTTGCCCGTGCCAGCGGGCTTTGACGCCGGCCAGCGTATCAAAATGCGGGGCTGGCGGGCCGCTGCGCGTGATTATGGTGTGTGGCTGGCCCTGACTGTATTCGCACTGGCTGGCCTGGTTGTCGGGCTCGTGGTCTGGCGCCGTCGCCGGGGCGTCTGAAATGCGCATCGCGGTTCTGTTGTTGTGCCTGATGTTTGCCGCGTGCAGCGGGCAGGACAGCCAGCGTGCCTGCGTTGAGCCTGCAAGCGCGGCCAATCCCCTGGACCGTTCCGGCATGGTGCATATTCCGGGCGGGACCACGCGTCTTGGCGATGCGCGCTTTTATCCCGAGGAAAGCCCGGTGCGGGAGACGGAGGTGGCGGCGTTCTGGATCGACCGGCATGAGGTCACCAATGCCGAGTTTGCCGCCTTTGTCGAGGCCACCGGCTATGTGACGCTGGCCGAGCGCGAAGGCCCGGAGGTTGGGGGTGGGGCGGTATTTGGCCCCGGCGTGGATGTCCGCGACTATTCCGATATTCGCCTGTGGTGGCGGTATGATCCGCGTGCAAGCTGGCGCAGGCCACGGGGCGGGTCCAGTTCGATCACGGGTCGCGAGGCTTATCCGGTCGTCCAGATTGCCTATGAGGACGCGCTGGCCTATGCCCGCTGGCGCGGCCGCGATTTGCCCACCGAGGCTGAATGGGAACGGGCCGCGCGGGGCGGGCTGGAAGGGGCGCGTTATGTCTGGGGCGATGACCCACGGCCGGAGGGCGAATACCGTGCCAATCACTGGCAGGGAGTGTTCCCGGTTCACGATAGCGGTGCGGACGGGCACGCCGGGCTGGCGCCGGTCGGTTGTTTCCAGCCCAATGACTATGGGCTTTATGATATGGCAGGCAATGTCTGGGAGTGGACCAAAACGCCCTGGGGTGTGCCGGGCTTCCGGGTCATCAAGGGCGGCTCCTTTCTGTGCTCAAAGCAATACTGCCACCGCTTCCGCCCGGCCGCGCGCCAGCCGGGCGATGAGACCTTCTCCACCGGCCACCTCGGCTTCCGCACCGTCTGGCGGGGCGAGGTCGAGTGATCAACATGCTTGTAGTAGCCGGGTACAGTACCGGCGCTGCCCTCCCATAGGGTGCGTATTTAGCCCCCGAAACCATGTCGCTTTTGACAACTCTGAAGCCGTCTCACTTGTTTTGATCCGGATAATGTCAGGTTAGACCCGATATCCAGGATCAGTGGAGTTCAGGCACCTTGATTGGGGGTGTCAGACATGAGTTGATGGGTGCCCTGTTCCGTTTGCTCAGGGGGGGTAGTTTTGTCTAAAAGCCGTCAAAGCCGCGGTTGACGAACCGCCGGTATTCAGCAGCCCTGGGGTGATTCAGCCGGGCATAATCGTCTGCGACTATTCGATAGGCGTTCGCTTTCTGTCTGAGGTCGGCGTCTGCGGGTTGGGCGGGGCTGCCGGCCAGTACAGGGATGCGCAGTGCGCTCCCGGTTTCGATGAGATCGGGGTTCCTGGCCGCCAGGTCGGGCCGGTTCTCCGCATAGATCACGGGCCACCATGAGGTGTCGCCCCACTGCGATTGTGAAGTCCCCCACAAGGTGTCTCCGGGGGTCACAAGGAAATTCGTGGTTGTCGCAACGGGTGCTGCAACGGGTTCTATGGGCGCGTCGCTTGCCGTGCCTGTTGCCGTATCGGCTGTCACGTTGGCTGTGGTGCCGGTTTCAGTTGCAGTGGCGGCAGGGACCGGCTGGATGACGGGTTGTTGCGGTGCCATGGTCGCCGGGGTTTCTGCGGGCGCTGCCACAGCGCTGTTCGGGCTGGAGATCCAGTCGTACAGGCCGATACTGAATAAAATCAACGCCACTAACGCCAGCGCCAGCAGCAGCCAGAGAATGACCTTCGATCCTATATCGGTTTCTTTTTCGGGGAGCATGCGGGTACGCAAGTGGCGGAAGGGGAAATTGACCGCGAGCAACAGTGCCTTGTAGGGCTGAAAGTCCACGCGCGTATGCTCCGGGACCGTTAACGCCTCCCCCGTTTGGGGGTTGTTTCCGGGGCGCTCGTCGACATGCGTGGTACGGAAGCGCCCGAAGTGATAGAGCTGGACGTCATCGCCGTTTTCCAGGGCGTCTCCGGCAGTTTTGGCAAACTGGTGTATATAGGCGTCCGCTTCGGTGTCATTGACGTTGGCGCGTCTGGCGACCCGTTCCGTAAAGGATTCATAAGTGATTTTGTGCGCGGCGTTGTTCATGCCGGCACTCGCTCATCAATGTCATCAATTTCATAAACGTCGTCGTGTAGCTGTTTCCCGGTCCGGAAAACGGGGACACGCCGCTTCGGGAAGAGTGCATAGCCCTGGCCCAGTGGCAGGAACCCCGAGGGCAGAAAGCCGCGCCAGGGTTCGTGTGTCGCCGTGTCAAAGGTGCCCCATTG
>PWYF01000042.1 GCA_003567955.1 Thiotrichales bacterium | reverse complement strand
TTAGGTTTTAGGTTTTAAGTGGACGCGCCTTTGGCGCGGTTGTGTCGCGCTTCAGCGCGACGAATTTCAATTACGATGCGCGCGTAGCGCGCGAGAAGAAGAAGTCTTAAAACCTAAAACCTAAAACCTAAAACACCCGCGCTTCGCGCGGGATGCGCCAGATGACTGTCTCGTCGGCGCGCAGGGGCACCAGGGTTTCATCGCCCATGGGCAGGGTGGCCGGCGGCTGCCAGCTTTCGCGCACCAGGGTGAGGGTGTCGTTGTTGCGGGGCAGGCCGTAGAAATCGGCGCCGTGGTGACTGGCAAAGCCTTCCAGGCGATCGAGATGGCCGGCGTGCTCGAACACTTCCGCATAAAGTTCGATGGCGCAATGGGCCGAGAAAATGCCGGCGCAACCACAGGCGCTTTCCTTGGCGTGACGCGGATGCGGGGCGCTGTCGGTGCCCAGGAAAAAGCGTGGATTGCCGCTGGTGGCGGCCTCCACAAGTGCGGCGCGGTGGCGCTCGCGCTTGAGTACCGGCAGACAGAACATGTGCGGGCGCAGGCCGCCGCTGAACAGGGCGTTGCGGTTATACAGCAGGTGTTGCGGGGTAATGGTGGCGCCGATGCGGTGATCACTGTCGCGCACAAATTCAACCGCCGCAGCCGTCGTAATGTGCTCGAAGACCACACGCAGCCGGGGCAGGCGCTCGAGCAGGGGGGTGAGCACCTCGTCGATGAATACGTGCTCGCGGTCAAACATGTCCACCTCGGCACGGGTGACTTCACCGTGAACCAGCAGGGGAATATCCAGTTCGGCCATTTTTTCCAGCGCCGGCATGGCCAGGTTGATGTCGGTGACACCGGCGTCGGAATGGGTGGTGGCGCCGGCGGGGTAGAGCTTGACCGCATGCACATGCGGGTGTTCGGCGGCGGCCGTGATCTCGGCGGGTCGGGTGCGATCCGTCAGGTACAGCGTCATCAGGGGGTTGAAGTCGCTGTGATCGGGCAATGCCTGCATGATGCGCTGTCGGTAGGCCTCGGCGTCGGCCACCGTGGTCACCGGCGGGTTCAGGTTGGGCATGATAATGGCGCGGGCGAAGCGCTCCGCGGTATACGGCGCCACGGCCGCCAGTGCCGCGCCGTCGCGCAGGTGCAGGTGCCAGTCATCGGGGCGAGTCAGCGTGATCTGCATGGCGGGCATTCTAGCGCATCCGGACGTAATTGCGAGACGGCCCTTCACATCTGGTGCAAATCGCGTAAAATGCCCGGTTTATCCAAGCCCCGGTGACTTTTCAGTTCCGGGAAATTGCAGTCAAGCAGGTGGTATTTCGATGGTCACGATTCGTCTGTCACGCACTGGCGCCAAGCGTCGCCCGTTTTATCACATCGTGGTTACCGACAGCCGGCGTGCCCGGGATGGCCGCTTCATTGAACGGCTGGGCTTTTTCAACCCGGTGGCGCGCGGACAGCAGGAAGAGCTGCGTCTGGACCGTGAGCGGGCCGAGTACTGGCTTGGCCAGGGTGCACGGCCCAGTGAGCGGGTTGCCAGCCTGCTCAAGCACGCGGCACGGGCGGAAGCCTGAGTCCGACGGAGGCTGCAGGTGTGTCTGCCTGTGCGGATCAACCGCCGCGGGTGGTCGTAGGCCGGATTAACGGCCTGTTTGGTGTGAAGGGCTGGGTCAAGGTGATGTCCTGGACCCGCCCGCGGGAAAACCTGTTCGAATACGCGCCCTGGCTGATTCAGACGGAGGACGGCTGGCGCGAACTTCGGGTGCTGGAGTGGCGCCCGCAGGGCAAGGGCCTGGTGGCCCGGCTGGAAGGGGTGGAAGACCGCGACCAGGCGGCCGCCCTGATGCAGCGCGATATCATGGTTCCCCGCGCGCAATTGCCGACGCTGGATGAGGGCTGGTACTGGGTTGATCTGATCGGCCTGGATGTGGAAACGGTGTCAGGCGAGCGCCTGGGCCGGGTGGAATCGCTGATGGAGACCGGCGCCAATGATGTGCTGGTCGTGGCCGGATCGCGCCAGCGGCTGATTCCCTTTACGCCGGGTCATGCGGTGCGCGAGGTGGACATGCAGTCAGGGCGCATCGTGGTGGACTGGGATCCGGACTTCTGAGCGTGGCGTCATGCATTTTCACGTGGTGACGCTGTTCCCGGAGATGGTCCGGCCGGTGGCTGAATACGGCGTTTGTGGCCGTGCCGTGCGCACGGGGCAGGTGACACTGACAAACTGGAATCCGCGCGACTATGCCACGGATCGGCATGCCAGTGTGGATGATCGCCCTTACGGGGGCGGGCCGGGCATGCTGATGGCGGTGGAGCCATTGCGCACGGCCATACGCGCCGCGCGCGCCGCTGCGCCGCCGGCCACGCCGGTGACCTGGCTGGGGCCGCAGGGCGCGGTACTGGATCAGGCCAGGGCGGTGTCGCTGGCCCGGCGCGAAGCCATGATCCTGGTGGCGGGACGCTACGAAGGCGTGGACGAGCGGTTGCTGTGCAGTGAAGTCGACGAGGAATTATCCATCGGCGACTATGTGCTCAGCGGTGGTGAGCCGGCAGCCATGGTGGTGATCGACGCAGTGACACGGCTGTTGCCGGGCGTACTGGGCGATCCCGAGTCGGCGCAGCGCGACTCGTTCATGGATGGCTTGCTGGAGGGGCCGCAATATACGCGCCCGGAAGCAATTGACGGGCAGCGGGTGCCGGCGGTGCTGCTTGGCGGTGATCACGCCGAAATTCGACGCTGGCGCCTGAAACAGGCGCTTGGGCGGACCTGGGAACGGCGCCCGGAGCTGCTGGAACAACGCGGCATGAATGAAGAGGAACGCGCGCTGCTGGCTGAATACCGGCGCGAGCGCGGGAACTGATTAAAGCGGCGCCGCGGAAACGGTGCCTGGTGGCAAAACAGCCTCAAGACGCAGGGCAGAATCATGAGCAATATTATTGAACAACTCGAAGCCGATCAGATGAACAAGCAAATCCCCGACTTTGCCCCTGGTGATACCGTGGTGGTGCAGGTGCGGGTAAAGGAAGGCTCGCGCGAACGCCTTCAGGCCTTTGAGGGCGTGGTCATCGCCCGCCGCAATCGCGGCCTGAATTCTGCTTTTACGGTGCGCAAGGTCTCCCACGGTGAGGGTGTGGAGCGCGTGTTCCAGACCTACAGCCCCACAGTGGAGCGCATTGAGGTGCGCCGCAAGGGTGATGTGAACCGGGCCAAGTTGTACTACCTGCGTGAGCGCAGCGGCAAGTCTGCCCGCATCAGGGAAAAGGTGGGCGCACGGGACAAGAACA
>PWYF01000064.1 GCA_003567955.1 Thiotrichales bacterium | reverse complement strand
GGATTCATAGAACATGCCCAGATCCACTTCGTACTTCTCAATGTACTCATCAATGGGGATAATCAGATTGCGATGAACATACTGGGGAACCTCAAAGCGCTGCACCATGATAACCTCGGGAGGTTGTCCGCCGGCAAACGCTGTCAGAACGCGCTCAGCCCGGCGATCCCAAGGCTGCACTACCTGCTCCACTTCGATCCAAGGATAGGTCTCGGTGAACTCGTTTAACATATGCTCCATTAGCGGTAAGGGTGAATTTAAGGGACTTGATGAAATCGAACAGCATCTAGCACTACTCTTGGCGCAGGTAGCTCCCTAAGTACACGTTCGGCTTGGTTTTTGATGTGACGCGCTGGAGCTGTTTTTGGCACTGTTTGGCCGCTTTGCGGTCGCCCATGGATTCGTAAATTCCCAGTAAAAGGCGGTAGGCCGGTTCAAATGAAGGTTGTTCCTCAATCACTGTCTGCAGAAGCGTAATCGCCGTGCGCTCGGACCCGATGTGAAACGCGCAGAGTGCGAAACGCAGCAAAGCCGCCCGGTCGAGGACCTCCGGTGCTGTATAGTACGCCGTACGGTAGTGCTCAAACGCCTGCTCATACCATTCGCCCTCCAAGAGCACATCGCCGAGCGCCACGTAGACCGCGTAGAAGTCATCGTGCGCTGCTTCAATGGCTAGAAGCTGCTCGACGGCATCTTCAAAATCACCACGATCGTGGTAGAGCTTGGCTAACTGAAATTTCTCGGCCGCGGTAGCACGCTTCTTCGTCATCAGTTCCCGCTCAAGCTGCAGAATATCCGGATCAGGCCGCAATGTCGTCACTCCTCTCAGGTCGTCCGCCCAGGACGTAGTCTATCCATGTGAGATTCGCCACCGGATAGCCCATGACCTGCGCTGGACTCTGCCCTTGACGATACCCGCGGCGGTAGGGCCGCAGACGGTAATAGACCTGAAAGAGGGCACACCAAGATTGCATAGAGTGAAAGGCACAGAAGGCCTGCATGGCTTCATACTTGCGGTCAAACTCTTGAATGACTCGCTCAACCGCATTCGTCGTGCGTACTGGCGGAGCCACCGCCAGGGTATGTTCCATCAACGCTCGGTAGCGCTTCAGGGAACGGAGCATGGACGGTGTGAGGCCGTTGGTGGTAGTCAGTGCTTTCCAGGCTCGAGCCAGTGCTTTGGCATCCTTGGCTCGAAACACGCGGCTCATCCGTTGGATCAACTCGTCGCGCTCGTGACCTTCACCCAATGCTTCGCGAAGGGCTTTGCGGGCGGCCCGTTCCGCATGAAAGAGGCATTCCACATGCTGAGCGTCGGGGAACACGGTCTTGATGGCATCATGGTAGCCTCCCAGTAAGTCGGTGATGAGAATTTGCGGTCGGAAACCTAGACTGCGGACCTCAGCCAAGAACGTCTTGGTACTTTGGAGGCCATTCGAGGTATGGACGGCGATGTGAACAAGATCGCCACTTTGGGGCTCCACGGCTAGGTACACATACTGCCAGTTTTTGTTGAACTTGACCCACTTCTCGTCGATCACTAAGGTCTTGCACGCGATCGGCGGAAAAAGGTCATACCAAGGGACTAACTCCTGCGCCTCCCGCTGCATCCACCGCAACAGCACACTGGGATCCAGATCGAGAGTTGGCAGCAAACGATCCCCCGCATGCCGCAGGGAACTGCGCAGATGAAGCAGTCGCTGCAGCCCTTCATCTTTGATGTCCTTGGCCCGCTGCGCTCCCAATTCCCGCCAAGAATCAGGCAGTGTAAACGTTTGGGTGGAACACGCAGCGTTTTGGCAGTAGTAACGCACGGAGGCCGTCGTGCGTTGTCCCTGACGGGTCTGCAGGGAATGGCTGCGCACTTCCTTCTTGCCAACCCATGTGGAACCACAGTCCGGACACAGCAAGGAACTGGTAAGGCCTAACCAACGCCGTAGAAGATACAGCTTGAGGCGGCGGCGGTGTTGGATGACAGCCGACTCGGACCGTTTCTCCTCCAACGTAATCGCCGCCGGTGTAAAGACACCTGGTGTCCGCCGCAGCTGTTGGATCTGCAGCAGTTCTTGTGTGATCTCCACGGGCACGTCATCGATGCGGTCCACGAGTTCTTGGTTGAGGTTCAACAGACGATCCACAAGATAGGTGGACGTGTTCCCACCGACGAGCTTCATCACGGCCGGCCGCAGCTGGTTCCAGTCGCTTGTACGCAGGCAGGCTGCTATGTGTTCGTGGTTCCAGTCGGTTCGACCGGCTGTGGCTTCTTGATTGGCCTTGCGCACCATGGCTGTCGTTGACTGCAGGGGATCCTCGAGCAGCCACGTCTGCACCCGTTTGCGGAGGGCATGGGGCTGACGTCCTCCAACGGCTCGATGCAAAAGCCCTTCGAGTCCGTCGGCCTCGAACCGCTGCTGATGCTGTCGAACCGTGGAGGCGGCTGAATCCGTACATCGCCCCACCTCACGCAGGGAAAGCGTATGACCATACCCGCCTCGGCGGGGAGCGACGATGCACCAACCCAGCAGGACATGGACCAGCTTGGCTGCATCGACATGGTCCTTAGGAATGGCCAACTGGACGGGTGTTTGGAACCGTACCAGCTGCGCATTACCATCATCGACCACGTCCAGACGCTCCGGCACCGTTTGCGGAGCCCCCGTGACGACGGCCATCAGTAGGACGGGAGCGTCGGGCTCCCAGGATCGTCCCTCCACGACGGCGGCCAAACAGGCCATAAAGGCCAGTACAGACAGGTAGCGTCGCAGAACACGCCGGCTGTGCAGCTGCACGAGCGCCTGTTGCAGTCGCTGCTTTCGTCGAGGTCGTCGACGCCGCTGCCATTGCAGAGCCCAACCAGCTGTGGAGGCGCCCAGGGGAAGGCCGAATGGTGGCAGGATGGGAGCCATGGTGGACACCAGTAAGGCCAGCACTACGAGCCCGACCATCGCTTCCATGAAGGAACCGCGCAGTCTTCGGAACACACGATCACACCCTCATCTGGTGATTTACTTTCGTTGTTCCATTTCGCTGCTAATTTTACCTTCTTCAGAATAATATGCATAATTTTCACGCGTTTCTGATCAATTTCGTATCCCGTTCATTGTTGATGTCCCTAACATGCACCCTTGTCAATATATTAGCATCTTTTTGGTCTGCCGTCAATTGGAAAATGGCTGGTAAACGCCTTTACATTGAAAGAATTTAATGTTAAATTTTTTGGTATTTATTCGCATTACCGAGTTCGTCGATATCTATCGATCCCACACATTCTGTGCTATAATGGACAAGAAACG